>CANRIJ010000126.1 GCA_947630635.1 uncultured Spirochaetaceae bacterium
CTTGTATAAAGAGATCGCCTCTCTTGAGGTCAAAATCCTCTGGGCTATACATGTGTCCATGTGTAAGATGAGCCCTTTTGGAGAAGATGTCGAGTTCGAGAAAGAGCGGTGGGAACTCAATTCCAGTATATTCATAGAGCCTATCGCAATTGCCCCTTACGGCTCTTAGCTTATTAAATAGCGTTTCTCCCTCATATGGGCATTGGTCTCCTAGAGAGAGAATCATGGAGGGCCTATATTTCTCTATTGCCCTCTTTACCAGCTCAACGCCCTCAGATCTTCCGTGAATATCAGATATGGCTAAAATCGGGGTGCTCATAAATCGATTCTATTCTACTATGAAGACACTCTCTATAGAGACTCTGTTTTTGTTGTTTTTTGTAACAAGCGAGAAAAGACTATACAATAGTACCAGAGGCTTATATGAAAGAGCATTATCTGAGACTCAGAGATCAATCTGAGCTCTTTTATAGGGTATGGGAATCTGAGAGTCCAAAGGCTACAGTGCATATCAATCATGGTATGGCTGAGCACTCGCTTAGATATGATGAGTTTGCCTCAAAACTCGCTCAGAATGGCTATATTGTCTATGCTCAGGACCATAGGGGCCATGGCAAGACAAAGGACAGAAACAATGCTCCCAAAGGCTATTTTGCAGAGGAAGAGGGGTGGTCTGAGCTTTGCAAGGACAGCTATGAGCTTGACCAGCTTATCATGAAGGAGAACCCAGATCTTCTTCACTTCATCTTTGGACACTCTATGGGCTCTTTTGTAACAAGAACCAATATTGCCCTTCATAGTGATAAGTATGACGCTGCTGTCATATGCGGAACTGGTGGAAGCCAGGGTCTTGTTGGCAGGATAGGAAAGGCGCTTGCTAAAATGCGCTCAAAGAAGAGAAGCCCAAATGATGGCGATACTCTGATGGACTCTCTGGCCTTTGGATCCTATAACAAGAGATTCAAAGACGAGGGTGATATGGCATGGCTTTCATCTGACAGAAAAGAAGTGGAGAAGTATCTTTTGGATCCAGACTGCGGCTTTACCTGCTCATCGAGGTTCTATCATGATCTGATTGACGGCTCATTTACCGCAAATGATCCACGCCTTATAGAGAGAATCAGAAAGGACCTTCCAATTCTCTTTGTATCTGGCGACCTTGATCCCGTTGGAGACTATTCAAAGGGAGTAAAGAAGGCAGTCGAGCTCTACAGAAAGGCAGGTATAAAGGATGTGGAGCTTAAGCTTTATAAGGGCGGAAGACATGAGATCTTAAACGATGTCATGCGCAATGACGTCATTTGTGATACTCTTGATTTCTACGGGAAAGTAGCCAGTGAAAAAGGCAAAGGAAAAGAAGGAAAATAAGAGCCACAGCCTCTGGCATAGGTTTTTAAGCTGGTGGAAGACATACTTCAAGACCTTGGCAGATGTCATTAGGGGAACGCTAAATGACAATGTGGGAATTTTGGCATCAGGGCTTGTATATTCAACACTCATAGCCCTTGTGCCTATGATTACCTTCCTCTTTGTCTTTCTCTCTTCCTTTGGTGTCCTGCAGACCTTCTTGGACCTTCTTCAAGAGTGGCTGATGCATACTTTTGGAGTCGATACTGCAGTTCAGATAATAGAGCAGGTATCAAAGTACTCTTCAAATGCGATGAGCCTTGGAGTCTTTGGCTTTGTCTCCTTCTTGATAACCGGTATGTTCCTCGTGAATAAGATATACCTTGTTATCAACCAGATTTTCAGAACCAAGTTTCTTACAAACTTCATTAAGCGCCTTTTCATATTTCTTGTAACGCTTATTGTGCTTTCCTTCTTGATAGCTCTCGCATTTGCACTTCAGAATACCCTCACTCTGCGTCTTCAGGCAAAGATAGACAATGTTCAATTTACCGGTGGCCTGATAGAGACTATTAAGCAGCTTGGCGCCTACGCAATTGTATGGCTGATATTCTTTTTGATATTGATGTTTGTTCCAAACACAAAGGTAAGGCCCATCAGCGCAACCTATGGCGCAACAACAGGACTTATTGCATTCTTTATCGTCAATACGATCTTCAGCTGGGTAATAAGCCAGATGGTCAATTACTGGACGATATATGGAACGCTTGCGTCGCTACTGTTTATTCTTCTCTATTTCTATATCCTCTGGTACATAGTCATTGTCATCTCTGAGATAACCTATATCCATCAGTTCAAGCCAGATAGAAATACACTTCTTGGGCGTCCTCAGCATCCGGTAAGGATAATTGGGGAGGCAATGAATATGCTTCTCTATATAGGAGTGAAGTTCGCAGAAGGCAAAGGCACATCATCTCTCAGGGAGATGGCTAAGGATCTCTCTATATCTCCATCAAGACTGAATGTATATATGCAGGACTATATTGCCGGATCGATTCTTCTTCCGACTAATACGCAGCGAACTTCTGTCATTCTTGCTCGCCCAGCTGACCAGATACAGCTTAAGGATATAATAGAGATTCTCTATGGCAAGGAAGATCTGAGCGAGAAGGAGCTTCGCTCTATTGGAGATGAGATAGCAAAGGACTTTTTCTATAGGGGAGTTATGTCCTTTGAGGGAATGACTCTCAATGACCTTATAAAAGAGAGTCTCGAACACTCCAAAGAGAAGAAGAATGATTAGCCTATACTCTGCTCTTGGAGCGCCAGATCCACACTCAAGGTCCTTTAAAAGAGAGGAGTATGAAGACTATAGGGTAGAGTTCTATGAAAGGCCGCTTCCCTACGGTGAGGAGAGCTTCTCATCCATCTTATATGGAGTCTCCTTCTACAAAGGCGAGAGTCTTGAGATCTCTGCTGTAATATCCTCTCTTAATCTCAGGCTCTTGTCCAAGGCCCTTGGAGAGAGCGTAGAGACCCTAAAAAGGGAATATAATGCAAAAGGCTATATGACAGAGCCAAATATAGTTCTATTTCATAAAGACGAGGAGATCCAATATGGTCGATATAGGGGGCTCTTGGATAGAGATAGCGCCACAGATTTTCTCTTTGAGCTTATAGAGAGCTATTTGGAGGAAGAATGGATAGAGTAGGTTTTGCAATAATTGGTCTTGGCTCAATAAGCGAAGTTCATGCAAGAGCTATATCAATGCTCAAAAATGGCTATCTAAGAGGTGTATACTCAAGAAGCTTGGAGAAGGGCATGGAATTCTCATCTCGACATGGAGACCCAGTCGTCTATTCAGATATCGAATACCTCTTGGAGGATGAGGGTGTTGATGTGGCTGTAATTACCACACCCTCGTCGCTTCATATGGATTATGCTCTGGAGGCACTCAAAAGAGGCAAGAGCGTTATTGTTGAGAAGCCGCTTGAGATAAATGAAGAGCGAGGACAGGCAATAATCGATACTGCCGAAAGAGAGGGAGCCTTCTTAACCGTAATATTTCAATCGCGTTTTATGGAGGCCGTGAATCTTCTAAAGAGAGCCATTGAAGAGGGAAGGTTTGGGAAAATAGCGCTGGTCGAGACTAGCGTTGATTGGAATAGAAGCTCATCTTATTATCAATCTGCCCCATGGAGGGGAACTCTATCAATGGATGGCGGTGGAGTCATGATGAATCAGACTATACACACCATCGATATGATGCTCTATCTTTTGGGTCCATGGAAGAGCGCCTTCTCAATGAAGAAGAATATCATTCACAAGATAGAGGGTGAGGATACAGAGGTATCTGTAGTTGAATTTGAAAATGGCGCACTTGGCGTAATATCGGCAACAACTGCAATCTATCCAGAAAATCCAAGAAAGCTATCAATTTATGGAGAGAATGGAAGCGTCACCATAGAAGACGACTTTGTCTCAAAATGGGTCTTTAAAGATCAGAAGGACTATGACTCTATTGCGTTGTCTCTTAAAAGAAATGGAGATGAGAGAGAGCTTAAGAGCAAAGAGGAGTATTTCAAGATGATCTATGAGGACTTTATAAAGGCAATCGAGACAGGTCGAGATCCAAGGGTTGCTCCAAGATCTGCGCTTGAGCCTATTAAGCTTATAAAGGCTCTTTATAAGAGCGCAGATGAGGGCAAAAGCGTCTATAATCCGAATTCAAAATAGAAAATCAGCCTCTCTTCTTGGCGTCATTTCTGCTCATGAAAATAATTTCGTGAAAAATTTTAAAAAATTTTAATTTTTTTTAAAAATTGAAAATATAAATTCTTATACTGCAATGAATTAATAAATCGTGAGAATGTGAGATTAATTCTCATCGGTGGCTCTCAGA
>CANRIJ010000127.1 GCA_947630635.1 uncultured Spirochaetaceae bacterium
CTCTCGCCGCAGGCAGTGTGAGGGCACATTATGTAGCCGCTCTCATCATATACTTCCTTGATAGTCCTCTTTATCTCATCGTCGCTTACGCTATAAGAGGAGACATTCTTCTTAAACTCTTCATAACTCGGAAAGAGATCAAAGAGCCTCTCCATGTTGGAGGGAGAGCCGACATCCATTGCATTTGCCAATGTCTTAATTGAATCTCTGGGAGAATACTTGCCGCTATCAAGATAGTCAACAATAGTTCTATTTGCATTAGTTGCAAGGATAATTCTATCAATTGGGGCGCCCATCTCCTTTGCCCAGAAGGCTCCAGTTGAATTTCCGACATTTCCAGAAGGAACAATGATGCTTGGATTTTTTGAGTACTTGAGCCTATAGATCATCGATGCATAAACGTAGTATGCCATCTGAGGAAGAAGCCTCCCCAGGTTTATGCTGTTAGCTGAGCTCAGATTTTTAAGGCTCTTATCCATAAAGGCCTCTTTTACCATTCTCTGGCAATCATCAAAAGAGCCCTTCACCTCAAATGACTCAATATTTCCGCCCCATGTCGTGAGCTGCGCTCTCTGGCGCTCAGCAACTCTTCCCTTTGGAAAGAGCACCTTTACCTTTATATGCTTTCTGTTGAAAAAGGCCGAGGCAACTGCTCCACCGGTATCTCCAGATGTCGCAACCAAAATAGTGAGGCTCTCGCCTCTTTTTTCGAGGAGCTTCTCAATCGAGAAGGCCAAAAATCTTGCACCAAAGTCCTTGAAGGCATTTGTGGGACCATAGAAGAGCTCCAAAAGATCGCTCTCTCTATCTAGGTGATGAAAAGGAATTGGGAAATTGAAGGCGCTCTTTGTTATACTAAGCAGATCATCTTCAAGCTCATCGCCCTCAAAATAGGGCCTTATAGCTTGGTACATAACATACCAAGGCCCCTTGGAAAAGACTATCTCATTATCAAGACGCGGGAAGGTCTTTGGGACATAGAGCCCTCCATCTGGAGCAAGTCCCTTCAAAATCGCCTCAGATGCGCTCACCGGATTATTATTCTTGTCTCTTGTTGATACGAATTCCATTAGATCTTTGACCCCAAATAGGCACTTAGCCTTAGAATATCGGCAAAAACGCCGCCAGCTGTGACCTCTGGTCCAGCACCTGGCCCCTTTATAACAAGAGGCTGGTCATGGTAGCGCTTTGTAGTAAATGCAATCACATTGTCAGTACCGCTGGCAGATGAGAATGGATGTCCCTCTGGATACTCCATTAGAGATACAGAGCACTTTCCATCCTCGACTTTGCCAATATATCTGATAACGCATCCCCTCTTTTTGGCCTCTCTGTAGAGCCTCTCGATTTTATCATCCATCTGATAGAGACTCTTCAGAAAATCCTCTTTCGAGAGGCTCTTAAGGGACTCTGGAACCAGAGACTCGACAGCAATATCAGAGACCTCTGTCTTATAGCCGCACTCACGTGCAAGAATAACAGTCTTCCTCGCAACATCCATGCCAGATAGGTCATCTCTTGGATCCGGCTCTGTATAGCCGAGTTCCTTTGCCTTCTTTACAAGCTCAGAGAAGGGCATAGTTCCATCGTATGTGTTGAAAAGCCAGCTCAGAGTTCCAGATACCATGCCTTCAATCTTCTCTATCTTGTCGCCAGTCTCTCTGAGATCCTTGAGCGTCGTTATTATGGGAAGTCCTGCTCCGACTGTTGTCTCATAGTAAAAGCGCTTACCAGTCTCCTTGACAGTGCGCTGAAGTTCAGTGTAGTACTCATAGGGCCCTGAAGAGGCCTTCTTGTTGGGCGTTACGATATGAAAGCCATCCTTGATAAGGTCTTTGTTGCCAAGAGCTCTCTTCTCATCGGAAGTGCAGTCGACAATCACAGAGTGAGGATAATAGGATGCCTTAATATGGCTGAGAAAGACATCCTCATTGTATAAAACTGCATACTTCTCAAATGACTCTCTCCAATTTGAAAGGTTCACTCCCTCCTCAGAGAGAAGCATCTTCTTGGAATTGGCTATTCCCCTTATGCGAATATCAAGGTCAAATTCCTTTTTCAGCCTCTCGCTCTCGCGTCCTATCTGGTCAAGTAGAGTTCCACCGATATTGCCTGGCCCAAAGAGTCCGATCGAGAGAGTCTGCTGTGATAGAAAGAAGACCGAATGAAGCGCTCTGAGAGCCTTAGTTGAATCGCTGGTTTTTATTACCGCGCTTATGTTTCTCTCTGAGGAGCCCTGCGCGATGGCTCGGATGTTTACCCCAGAGCGTGCAAGAGATGAGAAGAACTTGCCGGCAACTCCAACTCTTCCTGGCATGCTCTCGCCGACAACTGCAAGAATAGAGAGGTCTGTCTCTGTCTCGACTCTGTCGATCTTCTTATCATCAAGCTCCTTGGAGAACTCCCTCTTGATTGCCCTATTTGCTGAGGAGGCCTGGCTCTGAGGCACAGCAAAGCAGATTGAGTACTCGCTTGATGCCTGCGAAATGAAGATAACAGAAATGCCATCATTCTTGAGAGCAGAGAAAAGGCGTGATGATATTCCCGGAACTCCTGACATTCCCGGCCCTTCAACATTGAGCAGGGCTATCCCATCGACTACAGAAAAGGCCTTAACTAGGTCAGACTGAGATGAGACAGACTTATTGGAAATTACCGTTCCCTTGTCCTTTATATCGCCAAAGTACCTGATCTCTATCTCGAGGTTCTTCTCACGCGCAGGGTGAAATGCCTTTGGATGGACAATTGGGGCTCCGAAGAAAGAGAGCTCTGTAGCCTCATCATAGCTGAGGCTCCTTATTACCCTTGCATTCGGAACGTGCTTTCTGCTTGCTGTGCATAGAAGGCTCTTATTATTCCAAAAAACAATCGGAGCGCTATAGAGGGCGCCAATCTCCGCGGATAAGAGCTCTCCCTCGCCCTCGCTTCTTACCTTGAGTGAGGCATCTTGGCTAAAAGTCTCGCTTTTGATCTCGTAGGGAACAAATATCGCGCCCTCAGAAAGCTCTCTAAGAGAGAGGGCATCCCCCTCTTCCATTATCTCTGCATTTATACCCTCTTTTCTAAAGCGCTCTTTCAGAATATTCGAGAGAAAGACCGAAGTAAGGCCGCTTAAATGCCTATCTATGTTCTCTGATGATTCTCCTAGAATCCAAAGGGCATTCAAAATGGATTCTATCTGGCTGAATATGGATGTAATTGATTCCTTTACAGACTCGCTATCAAGGCGCCCTATGGAATTCTCTGCAAGCTCTCTCCAGATCTCCTGGCTCTTTTCTAGCCTGCTCCATAGCTTCTCATCTCTCTTTACAGCGGCCTCTATAAGCCTATCAAGGTTGAGCTCTTGGCTCTTTGAGGGAGAGAGAACAAAGATCTGCGTTCTTTCGCTTCCCTCTTTGTAGATATCGATTAATTTATCAATGCCGGCCTTAGCCGACACCATGGAGCCCTCAATGGAATGTATTCTTACGCTGTTCATACAAATTAAAAAAGGCTCCGCGTCGGGAGCCTTTGACTTTATACAACCTTCTCCACTTTTCCGCTTCTTAAGCACCTAGTGCAAACCTTAATGGTTCTGGTTGTTCCATCAATGTTGGCCTTAACAGATACGATATTCGGCTTGAAGACTCTCTTCTTGGTAACACCAATGTGCTGACCAACACCGCCTTTTTTCTTGGCTTGTCCCTTTCTTGGGACAATCTGTCCGGCTACTGTTCCTTTTCCGCAGAAATAACACTTTCTTGACATCTCATTCCACCTTGATATTCGAACCGCACAAAATAGCGGGAAAAATCGCAAGTAAAAACTATAATCAACTGGGCTCGTTTTGTAAAGTAGATAAAGCTATATCAGAACCTGCATTATAAGAGCAGAGCCCGCTAAGAAAACACTCGTTGCATAGTGGCTTCTTCCTGCAAATCATTCTGCCATGCTTATTGACCGTCATGGAAAGACGGGACCAATACTCCTTTGGAAAGGCCCTCTTGATATCATTTAGGCACTTCTCTCTCGAAAGTCCATCGGTAAGACCAAGCCTAGTAGCCACCCTGAAAAAGTGGGTATCCACTATCACCACGTCCTCTCCAAAGGCCCTATATAAGTAGCATGAGGCGCTCTTTATGCCAATTCCCTCAATCTCCGTAAGACCTTCAAGGGTCCTTGGGAGGGAAGATGTCGCCTCAAGCTGACTAACCCT
>CANRIJ010000128.1 GCA_947630635.1 uncultured Spirochaetaceae bacterium
GGTCGCTCTTCTCTTCAAAGGGAATATTGACCGTATATATGCCTAGGGCAGATTATTCCTTCTCGGACACTATCAAAGTAACTGGGTCCTTTAGCGATGAGCTCTTTATTGGGCGCTCATCAGAGCTTATCAGGCGTGGTCCCCTTTCAAGGCTCAGAAGAATGCTCAGTGATCTTATAAAGACAAGAACAGGCTACTCTTCGCTTGGCTCTCTTCTCCTTCTTGGAAGATCAGATATGCCATCTAGCCTCTCTGATATCGCAAGAAGGGGAGGGCTCTCGCATGTAATTGCCCTCTCTGGAATGCACCTAGCATTTATCTCTTTGTTTCTAATGCCCTTCAGAATTCTCTTCAGAGGAAGAAAATACCCATTATTTAGGTTTATGGTCCTCTTTGTATTTGTATATCTATCTGGATGGAAGTGTTCGCTTTTCAGATCTTTTATTTTTATGGTCCTAATATCTGTCTTTGATATGAGTCTTTCGTATTTTCTCTCTTTTGCTGTTCTGCTTATTATCAATCCATATGCCTCTTTGGATTTGGGCTTCACGCTCTCTTTTCTCTCTCTTGGCTCAATTTTGGCTTTTTCGGATTTGATATCCGGCTCTCTTAAAAGGCTTATTCCCATCAATTCTCTCTTTTTGAAGTCTATAGGCGCATCAATATCGGCACTGCTTGTGACTATTCCGGTAGTGCTCCTTGAGTTTGGGTCCTATAGGCTCCTTCCCATAATAACATCTCTCTTTTCTTCTCTAATTGTCGAGGTTGCCCTCTTTTTAGGACTTTTATCTCTATTTTTCCCATCCTTAGGCATAAGAATGATCAAGCACTATGAGGCTTTCTTCATAAGAGCTATGGAGCTCTTTTCCATAGGAGATCCGATTGATGCTATCTATCCATACATATTACTTGTCATATCATCATCCCTCTTGATGCTCTTTGAGCTCTTTATGAGAAAGGGGGATAAAAGAGGCAGGGGCGTTATCATATAGCTTTGTAAATTGGCCCCTTAGGTATTAACATACAAGACTATGTGGAACCTCAACTATTCATCTAGGGCAGAGATCGTAATGGCTCTGAAGCGAAATGGCCTATACCTATCCAAGAAGTTCGGGCAGAACTTCCTAACGGAGGAGAGAGTCAGAGAAAGAATCGTCTCCCTTATGAATCTTGAGGAGGGCATGGATGTTTGGGAGGTCGGTCCTGGGCTAGGATCGATTACAGCTCTTATTTTGAAAGAGAGAGTGAATCTGACTGCCTTTGAAATCGACTATGGCTTTTCCAGGGTCTTGAAGGAAGAGGCTTTTAAGGATGAGGAGAATTTTTCTATTGTTGAGGGCGATGCACTCAAGACTGTTATGAAGATGGGAAGGACTCCAGATAGAATAGTCGGCAATCTTCCATACAATGTTGGCTCATCATTCATCGCAAAGCTTATTGAGAATTCAATTCTTCCAGAGAGGATGGTATTTACCCTTCAGCTTGAGGTTGCCAAGAGGATGGAGAGCAGAGCCGGCGAGGAGGACTATTCATCATTCTCGGTTCTGACACAGATGGATTATTTAAATAAGACCGAGATGAAAATAGGCCCAGATAGCTTCTTTCCTGCTCCACAGGTCGACAGCGCCGTGGTTACTATGAAGAGGCGCGATAAGAGCTTGGTGCCAGATAATATGAGAGCGCCCTTTATGTCGCTGTTGAGGACTCTCTTCAGTGAAAGACGAAAGACAGTTAAAAATAACCTATCCAAATTCCAGGCACTTGGAAAGGATAGGTCTGATGAGATCTTAAGGTTTGCTGGAATAGACCCAATGGAGAGAGTTGAGCGACTCTCTACCCAGGAGATACTCAGGATTTTGGAGTCTATCGAGAAGTCCTAGTCTATTTTTCGCTCTCGATTTCCTCTTGTGTCTCCTCTTCTCTCTCTTTATCGTGCTCTATGTTCTCTAAATCTCTCTCTTCTCTCTCCACGTCCCCACGCTTGATGCTCTTCTTGAGATCCTCTTCGCTCTCCCGCTCATCAAGGCTTTCTGCATAGAGCCTTTCTTTGAGTATCTTCTTTTTCTCTCGCTTTGTTATGTTGATGAGCTTTAGCTTCTTCTTTGGAAACCATGGTATGCACCTATTTACCATCTTCTTGTATTCCAAATACTCATCTCCATATTCTCCAATTAGGTATTTTTCTTCAGTATTTGCGACAGTCAGCGTCTCTATTATCCAGAATAGGAAGAAGGGGATAATGAGAAAGTAGTTTGAGCAGAGCAGAAGAACTCCAGTTGAGAAGAACATAACCGCAGAGTATATTGGGTTTCTGACCGATGCCCATACGCCATCGGTAATCAGTTCATGCTTAATCTCCTTGATCTCCTCTGGACCTGAAAAGTAGGAGGCATACAATAGCCAGATTGCAAGTATCATAAAGAGCGTTCCTACTATCCAGAATGGCCATTTGACGCTGCACTCTCCCCATGGAAGGAAACCTAGCATTGAGACGATTACGAGCACTACGCTTATAGAAACTACAAGCGAGATGTAAAAATAGCCAGCCCACCAAGGCTTAGACGGCTTTTTGTCTTTTTTCATAGCCACTCCTTTAGAAACTCAGCTGACTTCTCGAAGAAATCCTCTGCCGCTCTCTCTATATTCTTGGCATTTGGCCACTCATTTGTCTTAATGAGCCTTCCCGGAGCCCATACCGGAATTAGGTAGTTGGAGTCAATCCTGTATTCAATGAGTTCAAATCTCTTTGTGTGCTCTCTCTTTTCCCACTCTTCTTTTAAGAGCCTTGCGCCCTCTGCAAATGGGAAGTCTGTGTTTCCATCGCTAGAGCCAATTAAAATTGGAATATCCACCTCTGAGAGTCTGATCTTAGCTTCTTCCTTTATAGAAGAGAGAGGAGTATCTCTTTTTGAAAATGGAATCTCCATGCCATTTATAGTCACTATGCTCTCATCTCTCTCCTTATTATCAAAGCCGCCTCCTGTGATGAAGGTATAGGGATTAATAGATAGAGCCAGGTCAATTTCGCCATTCAAGAGCACAGTTGCAATTAATGCAAGCTCTCCGCTGAATGTGGATCCATATATTCCTATTTTCTCGTATCCTCTCTTTTTCAGGCTCTTTATTGCCCTTTCAATTAGTTCAATTGGAGTCTTTGAGGGGTAGGGATTCAGATTTCCGTATCCAAAGTAAAAGAGAGCAAGAGATGGTATTTTCTCTCCTGCATAGAGCGATGCGATCTTAGTTGTCAGAAATACATCCTCTTTTGGTCCCTGGAGAATAATAAGGGCATAATCTTTCCTCTCATCCTCATTCCAAAAGAGCTTTCCATATATGCCATCTCTCTCTGCTACTAGATTTTCCGTTTTCACTTACTAAAGATAATCAGAAAATCCAGAAATAAGAAAAAGCCCAAAATAATGCCTGAATTGATAGTATGAATTGAGAGTATGCTGAGTAGCGCTAATTCTATTGAATTTATTAAAGAGCTCTGTGATTAATAGTAAGCCACGTATGATTCTATAGAGTTCGACTTCAATATTTGGACTAATTTTAACTTAAGGGGGTGCTGAATCCTTAACTTAGATTCTTATTTTGGCTAGAGTTTTGTTTCAATATATATAGCACAGAGGGAGACAAAAAATGAGGAGATTCTTCATATTGCCAATGAGTTTGATATTGCTGCTAGCTCTATTTTCCTGCAAAAGCAGGGGAGTTTCCTCCTCAGAAAATACTATGGAGGATCGACCAAGCTACAATGTTGTCACATCCTCTTTAGACTCTCAGGCTGAAATGGAAAACGAGAGCTATCAAGTATCTCTGGACGATGCTCCTGTTGTCTATATGACAAGAGACATCACGCCAGAGGGGCTTATGAGAGTCTATAGGGCGCTTGGTCGGGAGCTTGAGGGAGAGAATATCGCTGTGAAGCTCTCTACTGGCGAGCCTCCAGCATCGAACTATCTGGATCCTGATTTGATAAGGGATCTTGTCGAGCATGTGAACGGCACCATCGTGGAGAGCAACACCGCTTATGGCGGCTCAAGAAGCGAGACGGCTATGCACTATCAGGTGGCGAAGGATCACGGTTTTACCGATCTCGGCCGTGGCTTCTTGATCATGGATGAGGATGGCGAATCCATGATCCTGCCCGTGGAGGGCGGCCAGCAGCTCTCCGAAAACTACGTCGGCGC
>CANRIJ010000129.1 GCA_947630635.1 uncultured Spirochaetaceae bacterium
ACCCTTACGGTAAACTATCCAGATGATCTCTCTGAGGAGACAGTAAAGAGCGAGCTTGATGCGCTAGTTGGACTCTTAAAGTCATACACTGATTCTCTTACTGCCCCGGCTGAGGCTCCTAAGACAGATGAGAAGAGCACATGGAGCTTCACAGAGAGCTTCACATCTCCGTTTGACATCTCTGTAAAGGCAGAAACCGGAAAGGCCGAGATCACATATCCTTCCTTCATCACTCTAAAAGACCTCAACGACGCAGCAAGCGAGCTGGTAAAGGCATATCCTGATAGATACGCTGGCATAACCTACAGAAACAGCGGTAATACCCTTACGGTAAACTATCCAGATGATCTCTCTGAGGAGACAGTAAAGAGCGAGCTTGATGCGCTAGTTGGACTCTTGGACTCATATGCTGAGTCAGTTACAGCTCCAGAGGCACAAGCTGAAGAGCCTACAACGGCTCCTGTAATAACTGAGGAAGTAAAAAAAGCCGATCCATATTCCATAACAAGAAGATCTGATGAGCTTGATTTTGATATGATACTCACCAACGGTCATGGCGAAGTGGAGTTTGAGATAGGAGATGATCCATATACCGTATTGAATATGGTAAGTACAATCGATGAAATATTCTCAGTTTTACCTGGCTCAATTACATCATCCATTGATCCGACTTCTGGAAGAATGATTATCGGATTTGACTACTCCGGTGAAGTTACCAAGAATCAGGCTGGACTTAACTTCGAAATACTTGCTCATAGATTAAAGTAGCAATGTAACAAAATTTATTTGAATGCCCCTATAAAGGGGCATTTTTTATGTTTTCACTGTTTATTTATATAGCATTTATATAGAATTTGATTGATTAGGGGTTGTAAATGGCGAACTACACAAAAGAAGAGAGAGATAAGATACTTTTATCAATTCATACTGGTCCTATTAAACGCTATGCGCTTAATACTTGCGAGAATCTAGACAAAGAGATTCTCAAAGGAAAGAGCCTCGATGATGAAATTAATAGACTCACAAAAGAACTAAGCGAGAATAAATTAAAGAGAAGCCTCTCTGTGGAAGAAAGAGAGAGAATAAAAGAAGAGAATAAAAAAAGACGCGAGAGGCTTAAAAAAGCACAAGAGGAGAAGGAGATAGCGCATAAGAAGGCACTTGCTCTAGAGAAAGCAGCCGATGAATACGCATTTATCTATACAGCATTGACTGGTGAAGAGCTAAATCCCAAAAGAAAGACAGAAAGACTCACTGAGAAGAAAGACTATGATAGGGAATCGACTCTGAATCTTGCAGCAAAGCTGATAAAAGAGGGACCAGATAGCGAAAAAAAAGAAAATAGTGATGATGAGATCAACGAGACTTCCCTTATGCCATTTGTTCCGATGCCGAGAAAGAGAAAGACTCCCTTTAGCGTCGAATCCCCTATTAATCAAACGAGTGCTACAGCGACAATTCCAAATGATGCTGATAGCAAGAATTCCAAGAGATTTTGGCATATAGTGTTGTCATTTATAGTTATAGCCATAATTTTGATTACCTTCCTTTTCACAATTAAGATGCCTAAAAAGGCCAATCAAAATACTATTTCCTCAAATACGATTTCAAATGCACAGACTAAAGAGAGCAGCGCTGGATCTGCTTCAGAAAAGAGAAATGGCAGCACTTTGCAAACAAATCCTGATAATTCTCTTTCAACTAGCTCTCAATCAAAGAGACAAGAACTTTCTAATCAGAGTCCAATCCATATCTCTAGAGAGATAAAGGTACTTGATGAGAGAGTCTTAATTGATGCCTATTCAGATAGAGCCGTTATTACCTATCCATCATTTGTTGAAGATGGAGATATCATATATTCTCTTCAAAGCTCATTTAGGGAATTTCCAGAGATCTTAGATGCACTTACCTATGATAATTCAGATCAAAATCAGCTTACTCTGTCTTATCAGAGCATAGATAGCGAAAATGAGCTAAAGTGGGCTGTAAGTCAGTTTGAACTGACAATACTAGATAAAATTGATGATGAGCTGAATCAGGAAGAGAAAAAGGAAGAAACAAGATTATCAAGCGAACAGGCAAAAACAGAGAATAAGGCAAATAACAGCAAGAATGACGATTATCATATAAGAAGGGCAATTCCTATACTAAATGGGAGCATACTCATCAATGCATATAATGGATATGCTAATATAAGCTATCCCGAAGATATTACAAAATCGGATATTCTCTATGCCCTTGGAAAGCTGAGAGATCAGAATCAAGCTGAATTAAATAATGTCAGTTATTCCTTCAATGATAATCAAACTCTTCATCTTATATATCAAACGGGATATACAAGAGATGAAATCAATCAGGCAATCGATAGATTAGCGCTGTTTTTGTATGGACTTGTAGACGAGGATATAGAGAGCGCTGAAAATAGCGTTTCATCGCTTGATGAAAATGAAGTCCCAATTAGCTCATCAAATGAGCCTTTCTTATCAACAAGCGACTCTTCATCCTCGCCCTCACCTCTTACTCTATCTGGCACCACACCAAAAAGCTCCTCTTCTGGCGGTAGTGACGAAAAAGCAATAGACAATCTCTCTATTAGCCAAGGTCCAAGCGTAAAACCAGAAGAGTCAAATGCTTCTTCAGGTGAAAAACCAAAGAAAGAGACTAAAAGCAAAAATGAGATTGATCTCTCGGTAAGCCCCTACTCTCTTTCATATACAGCCTTTGAGAGAAAGGGAAATGACATCAATCTAAATGAAATCTCAAAGTTTGGCTTTAGCGTAAATCTCGCATATCGATATAAGCTTATGAATAACTTCAAGATTGGCGCTGAGACAGGATTTGCCTATTATCTTATGACACCAGATGGATACGACGGCCTCAATATCGATAAGTATTGGTCTGTTCCTCTCATTTTCATTCTGGACGGAACAGTGAAAATAAATGATAAGTATGACTTCTATGGTGGCGGTGGACTTGGCATATCTATCTCATCGATTAAGAGCGAGCCTAGAATAGCATTCCTCTTAGAATTCGCACTTGGCTTCAATTTCGCGATTTCAGGGAATATCGCACTTAATATAGAATCACAGGCACTAATTGATTTCCCAATGCAGAGATTCCAAGGAGAAAATGTATACACCCTCTTTGAATGGCAGGTGATCAAAGTAGGCTTGGGAATTCATTTCTAATGAACTCTCTAGGGCAGCTATTAGCTGCCCTATTATTTTGAAAAGAATTTTATTTTTACACTTTTATTAAAAATGTCAAAATAAATATTAACTATTTTGGATAATCTCTATAAACTCTTCTTCGGGTAAAGTTATGAATGCACTAAAAAAAGCATATTCGCGAACATTTCAATTTTTCTTTTGGTTTTTCTATCCGCTTCTTCCATATAAGATGCCTAACACAGAAATTAAGAGCGTAGAGGAGATTCCCATTTTGCTTAGAGAAAAGAATCTACGCCATCCGCTTATTGTCACTGATTCTAATGTCTATTCATTGGGACTCTTAGATAAGCTCGAAAACACACTCAAAAAGAATTCAATTGAGTATTCCCTCTTTAAAGACGTTGTTGCAAATCCGACGGTAGAATTATGCATGAGGGCATATGAACTCTATAAAAAAGAGAAATGCGATATGATTATCGGCTTTGGAGGAGGCTCCTCAATTGATACAGCAAAGGTAGTAGGCGCAAAGATGGCAAGACCTAATAAGAAGATACAGAAAATGAAGGGTATACTAAAAGTCCTGAAAAAGACCCCGCTAACGCTGGCAATTCCAACGACTGCCGGAACTGGATCAGAGGCGACTCTTGCCGCAGTTGTGGTTGATGACAAGACCAGGCATAAATATGCGATAAATGATTTTCCCCTTATACCAGACTATGCAGTGCTTGATCCAGAAGTGACGCTTTCGCTTCCGAAATTCGTCACCGCAACAACTGGAATGGATGCCCTTACGCATGCAATTGAGGCATATATTGGAAAAAGCACACACAAAGACACACGAAAAGACTCTCTTGAGGCTGTCAAGCTCATAATAGAGTATCTCATAAAGGCCTATGATAATCCAAGTGACAGAGTCGCAAGATCCAAGATGCTTTATGCTTCCTACCTTGCAGGATGCGCATTTACTCGTAGCTATGTAGGCTATGTGCATGCAGTTG
>CANRIJ010000130.1 GCA_947630635.1 uncultured Spirochaetaceae bacterium
CCCGCCATGTTTTGCGGGGATTTTCATATTGCAGTTTTTCAGCCTTTAAGAAATGCAAAAAAGTGTACTTTTTTGCAGGGAAGCTCTAATTTTTTGAGGTTGATTTTATAAAAAGTAATTTAGTGAATTTACATTGGAAAAACGGAGAGAACTGTGTTATTTATAATGACTGCGGGGACTTGCAAAAAAGTACACTTTACTAAATTCAAGTACTTCTTAAAAATTAAAACTACCTATATCTCTTTGCCTTATATAGAAATGTAGAAAGTGGCATACCACATTCAACAGAGGCAGAAGTTGCTGTAATTGCCTTATTCTTCCATCTTTCATATACATATTCAAAATTATCAGGAAGAGGCCTTAGAGGACGCCCGAATCTCACACCTCTTGCTTTAGCTGCATCTATTCCCTCTCTCTGGCGTGCTCGTATGTTAACTCTCTCGTTCTCTGAGACAAAAGAAAGTATCTCCAAAACTATGTCTGATAAGAACGCGCCCATTAGATCCTTTCCTCGCCTCGTATCTAAAAGAGGCATATCGATTACTACAATATCGACGCCCTTCTCCTTTGTGAGAATACGCCATTCTTCTAATATTTCCCTGTAGTTTCTTCCGAGACGGTCAATGCTTTTGATATAAAGAAGGTCGCCTCTTTTGAGTCTATTTATCAATCTCTTATATCCCGGTCTCTCAAAATCCTTTCCCGATACCTTATCTAAGAATATATTCTTGTCCTCAACACTATTCTCTCTTAGTGCAATGAGCTGCCGATCTTCATTCTGATCTCTGCTAGATACCCTGATATAGCCAAAAACCTTGATAATGTGCCTCCTTTTGTTTTCACTTTATTGGAGACTTGATGTTTGAGCATATTCAAATAAGGCAATTCTCTTTTTTCTTTCATAAGTATTGATTAGAAATATGTCATTCTCTAAATTGCCAATCCCGACGCAGTAACGCACTTCTTGTGAAGAGACAAAAATCAATGAAAACAGAGTCTAAATATCTATTATGCAGATCAACTTCATTTTGATTTCCAAAGCCAACTGATATCCAAAAGAATACAAAGAGCAGCGCAGTTAGATAGAAAATGATTCCGTTCCTTGTTATAAAGTGGTCTTTATCGACGTTACAAGATTGTTTATAAAGACTGAGTGGCTGAATCCCAAGCGCAGATATTTCTCATAAACCAAAACCTTTCTCGTTTCTTGACAGATATTTATCTCATCTATAACATTAAGCTCAGCAGAGACGCTTACTCTGCCGAGTGCAAGCTTAGAGGCGGCACTCTTATCGAAAGAGCTATTGTGTTATCGCCCTGAAAACAGGGCGATTTTTCTTTACTTATTAAGCGCTGTGGAACTTATCCTTGCATTTTTTGGAAAGACAGGGGCAGTAAGATTAGGGCAATCTGCGAATGCATATGATGATACTCTCTCAAGATTTGAACCTGCTTGAAATGTCACCTCTCTAAGCTCTGGGCATCCCCTAAAGGCTGATGATCCAATTTTCTCAACACTCTGCGGTATTGAAATCCTCTCCAACCCTGTCCCACGGAAGGCTCCAAAGCCAATCTCCTCTAGAGAAGAAAGCGGCTCAAATGATACTTCTTTTAGCTCAGCTGCATTATCAAATGCATAGTTGTCTATCTTCTCCAAAGACCTTGGAAGAGTAATTGACACTAAACCCGAATTCTTAAATGCCCCCTCTTTTATCTCATCAAGCTCTGATGAGGCTAAAAAGACAATGCTCTTTAGGCTTGCTGTGCCTTCAAACGCATATGAGTCAATCTCTTTGATAGTACTTGGCAGTACAAGGCTTTCAAGACCGGTCTTCTCAAAGGCCCAAGAGCCTATCTCTTCAAGATGAGTATTCTCGAGATCTATGTAAGTGAGGGTCTCAACTTTCGAGAAGGCTCCCTCAGAGATCTTATCAAGCTCAGAGCCATCTTCAAAGGCAACTGCCTTGATATTCTGGTCCTCCATTGAGCGCCTTCCTATCTCATTTAGCTCTTTGGGAATTCCAAGATACATAATATTATCAAGCCCATATCTTCCATTCTCATTCAAGCCCTGAAGGATAATATCATCCCCATCGCTATAGACATCTGCTATCTCCAAATAGTCTACCATTGCAGGATAGAGATATATGTCTTTGCCAGTTGAGTTAACATAAGGGAAAGGCACAAGCTCTGACTCTGGAAGCCTGCCCTGTGCAATGCGGTCTGCATCCTCCTGGGATAGAGCGTATCCAATACAAACCTTACTGTTAACAGCCCCATTTTCCTTTGGGTACACAGTCACTGGATACGAAAAATCGACTCTCTCGCCATTTTTCACATAAATAGCCTTATATTCAAATGAACCATTTGCAAACAGAAGTGAAACTGATAGACAAATAAAAATTCCCAATACCAACGCTCTTCTCATGCTATTTCTCCGTCATATTGAATATAACTCTTTAAAGCAAAAACACCCAAATTGCCATTGCCTATTTTAAAAGACTAATTATCTTTCGTTTAGTAGTTGAAAGGAGAATATATGGACAGCGCAAAAAAAGAAGCAAAAGAGTATCTAAAGGAGAATTTTCCAAAAGACAAGTGTCCATGCGGATGCATGAAAGAAGTCGAGAGAGAACTCAGAGAGGAAGACGAAAAAGAGGCTTTCATTGCCGATATGGCAGATCAGGACTTTGTAGTTAGCAATCTTGAAGGCGACAGCGCCGATGTAGACGAAGAATACGAAGAGAGATTCTTGGATGCTGAAGACGAAAAAGCCGAAAAAGATACAAAAAAGAGAGTCGAGAAGACTCTCAACCGAATTTGAACTCAGTTTTTTTCTTTAAATATATTAAGGTATCCTCTGAAAATTGAGTTTGGTGGTAGGATCTGTGGCCTACCACCTTTTTTAAATAAGAAATCCATTTGTTTTAATTCTCAAAACAAATTCAAATAAACAATCTTAGTTGTCATCGATTACATAGTAAGTATTTCTGCAAAACCAGATAGCAGAACACTCTATTTATAGTCTATGCCCGTGATGTCATAGATCTCTTTCTTAGTGTAACTAAGTGAGGACATTCTGTAGGCTATCTGCTTGCTTCTTATCCTATCGCCCTCCTTTCTGCCATCTTCCATGGCTTTAATTACCCGATTCTCTATCCTCTCTGTTAATTCCTTCTTCCCCTCTCCTCTCTTAAAATAGAGCACTTGTTCTCTAATGGTCTCATCTTGAATTTTGTCAGGATCGCTCTCTCCCATATCCTTCAGGAGCCTTCCAAGCTCATCGTCACCATATAGTTGACATCTATCTCTCTTTTATAGCCTCGACTTCCTATCGCCTTATTCTTGGACTTCTTTGTCTTATTACCCATATTTTCCTCCTTTGATGTAGATTGAAAATTGCAATTGGGTTTTATATAGGAAGCTAATTATAGAGCTCAGCATCCTTTAAGTATTTGATTTATAACAGGATATTTACTAACTCACGTATCCATTGAATCTGATTCCAGTCAATTCGTATATCTGCTCTTTCAAATAGCCCTTACGATACATCCTCTTAGCAACTTTTTTTGCTTATATTGGCCACTCCTCCGATTTTGCCATTTTCCCATACGTTATCTATTAACTCCTGGATAGGATCTTTTTTCTTTATTTCAAAAAAAACACTATATTTATGAATTCCCTCGTTATTACCTTTTTACCCCATTCTGTGTGTTAATAAATTAATGCTGATTTCTTAAAAAAACAGAATCAAAATCAGCATCTGATTTATCAATTTGAAAAAAAATAGTCTAATATCGGCTGCTATTTGATCTTGATTCCAGTGGCCTTGTAGATGTCCTCATCCGAGAATCCCTGAGATGACATTCTGTCTGCTATCTCTCTGCTATTCTCGGCTCTGCCTCTTTCCTCGGCCATTCTCTCGGCCTTCCTTATCAGTCTCTCTATGCTCTCGCTCATCTCTTTTCTTCCTTCTCCCTTCTTGAAATATAGCATCTGCTCCTTAATCTCGCTAGTGACTATCTTGTCTGGATCACATTCGCACATGTCCTTCAAGAGGACACCGAGCTCGTCCTCTCCCCTGTAGCTGCCGTCAACCAGGACTATCGTCCTTCCGTCCTCAAATGGGATGTTCGTGTCCCTGTTCTT
>CANRIJ010000131.1 GCA_947630635.1 uncultured Spirochaetaceae bacterium
GCATAAATGACACCATAGTGCATCTTGCAACAAGCGAGATGGCATTTGGAGGCTTTGGCCAATCTGGCATGGGAAGCTATCATGGAAAGGCAGGTTTTGATACCTTTACCCACTATAAATCCATACTTGATAAGAAGAACTATATCGACCTTCCAATTAGGTATCAGCCATACTCAAATATAAAGCTAAAGCTTATAGAGAAGTTTCTGAAATAGCTATTTGTGATAGAAGCGTTTTAAATAGGAGTCTTTGAACTCTCTGAAGGCTCCTTTTCTGATGCTCTCTTTAATGCGCTCTACAAAATTATACATATATGTGAGGTTGTGCTCGGTTGCGAGCATGCCCATCAGCATCTCATTGCATTTAACAAGGTGATGCATATAGGCCCTTGTATATTCTCTGCAGCAAGTGCAGCTGCAATTTGGATCTATTGGAGATTCATCGAGGGCGTACTCTGCTTTTTTTAGTGGTATGAGGCCATCATCGGTGAAGACTGCGCCATTACGGGCAACTCGAGTTGGGAGCACGCAGTCAAAGAGATCTATGCCATTCTCAACACATTCAAGAATAAAGTCTGGCGATCCAATTCCCATTACATATTTTGGCTTATCATCAGGAATAAACTCAGATGTATAGGAGAGAAAATCAGAAAATTCCTGTTTTGTCTCTCCAACTGAGAGTCCGCCTATGGCAATGCCAGGAAAATCCATTTCTGAAAGAGTCTCAGCAGATTCTCTTCTTAAATCCTTGTAGAAGTTGCCCTGAACTATGCCAAAGAGATTTCCTCTAAAGCTCTCACCTAGCCTATTTCTCTCTTCAATTGATCTCTGAGCCCAATTCTTGGTAATTTCCCACGCCTCTTTTGCCGCTCTATAATCAATTTTAGGAGGCGTGCACACATCCAGGCACATTGCAATATCTGAGCCTATTATGCTTTGTATATCTACAACTCTCTCAGGAGTGAAAACATGTGCTGATCCATCCAAGTGGCTTTTAAAATAGACGCCGTTCTCTTTTATCTTTCTAAGTCCAGAGAGCGAGAAGACCTGAAAACCGCCTGAATCTGTGAGTATATTTCTATCCCATGATGAGAATTTATGAAGAGATCCAAAACTCTTAAGCACCTCCAGACCCGGTCTTAGATAGAGATGATATGTATTTGCAAGTATTAGGCGATATCCAATCTCTCTTAGCTTATCATGGTAGATGCCCTTAACTGTGCCATTTGTGCCAACGGGCATAAAGGCAGGAGTCTCAACATCACTATGCCTAAGAGAGATAACTCCTATTCGGGCCTTGGTATTCTTATCTCTTATAACCTCTTTATATATACCCATCAATTAAGCCTCTTGGTAAAAAGCGATAGTATCCATGCAAGAAGGAGTGTAATCAGAATCGGAAAGAAGACAGACATCCATGGCATGATGACTCCTTGATGCGATGCAATTGAGAATACCATATCTGCAACATAATATACTACCGCAATAGATAGTGATTGTATAATGCAGAACAAAAGCACATTCTTCTTGAATCTATAATTCATAGTCACTGATATAAACATCAAGACAAAGATGGCAAGAGGCTGGAAAAAAGATCTCAGGTAATCGGTTGACTTTTCCTGATATGAATTTGGATCGACTACCTTTAGCCTCTTTAGGTACTGACGCGCAGTGCTTCCATCCATTGTCTCAACCTTTGTGTTCTCAGATCTGAATAGATGTGGCTCCATATCAAAGTCTTCGTTGATATACTCATCTGAGAAGTATGAACTTGGCTTTTCTTCGTCTATTTCATAGACTCTGGCGTTATAAAAGACCCAGTTTCCATCGCTATAGGTTGCATATGATGCCTCTATTCTGAGGCTTAGCTTATCATCCTCCACCTTTACAAGTATTGGATTAAAGATAGTGACTCTGTCCTCATCAAACCTATTTGTGAAGACAATGTAGCCCTTTTCATCTCTCAAGACGATATTTCTGGCATCCTGAGTTGAGCTGCGTCCAAAGAGCTCTACCTCAACCTCATCATGCCTTGCGATTATCCTATTCAAAAGCAGCTCCTGATAGAGAAATCCAAATAGAGTGAGAATCACAGCAAGTATCATGATGGGAATAGATAGCCTGAACTTTGAAATGCCTCCATTTAAGAGTGCTATAATCTCGTTGTTTGCTGTAAGGGATGAGAGAAAATAGGTAGTTGCAAATAAAAGGGATATACTTGCAACCATCATTAAATACTCTGGAAGAGAGAGCAGCACATACTCAACAATTCTCATTGGCGGAACATCCAGGTTCATTATCTGGTCCATCTTAGAAAAAAGCTCTACAGCTGCAAGAATAAGCGCAAAGATAAGTATCGTCACAAATGCTATTTTCAAAATGGAAAAGAGAAGATAGCGATCGAGAATCTTCATCAGCGTGCCTTCCTATAGATGAAAAAGAGCACAAGCGCAAGAGAGAGCATTATCAAATCAGGTGCCATCATCAATATATATGGCGAGAATGATATATCAAAGATAAAGAGCTGCGCTCCAAATAGCATATACCAGAAGGCAACTGCTAATAAGAGCGATATAGCAAAGCCTGTGAGCTTTCCGTGCTTTACCCTCACATTTGAAAGAGGAAGAGAGACAAGAGTCAAAAAGAAGCATGCGACAGAGAGCACAAACTTCTTAGTAAGCTCTGCCTTATAGTATTGTCCGTAGAAGTTTACTGGCTTTTCTCCGAGGATTGTATATGAAAAGAGAGCGCTATTTACATCTCTAAGTGCACTCTCCTCGTCTACTGTATTTCTATCAAGGGCAACAAGTGCCTGACTTATCTCGAGCAAGCTCTCTTCTCTTCTGTCCTTCCACTCCTCTCTGTCCTCTTTTTGAACTAGATCTCTAATCTCTATTGAGTCTATAAGCTCCTTTGAAGTCAGATTGACGGGGCTATTTGAAGTAAGGGAAGGAATCTGCTCTGAGAAATCCAGATAGAAAGTCGCCCTCTCGGAATTTGAAAGGCCGAAGGACTCAATATCATCTCTGTCATTTAGAAAAACATCTGGCCTATCAAGGGAAAGAGCATATACGTAATAGACTGGATCTATTAAATCGAGTGTTCCTCTTTCGGACTTCACGAATGAATTCATCTGCTCCTTATCGTCATTTGATATCAATACAAGATCCTCTATTATTCTTCCCTCAGTGTTTCCGTTGTAGAGGATTATATTTCCAACTGTATTTACATTATTTGACTCAATCTCGAAGGTTGGCATCTCTGCCATCAAGACTGAGAGCCTGTCTTTATATACATTGCTAGACCATGGGTGTATGACATCGGCAAATACAAATGTGATGATTGACATTAATATCGAGATGAAGATCAGAGGCCAGTAAATATAAATCGATGGAATTCCACAGCTTCTCACAGCAAGCAGCTCATTTGAGGATGATAGATCACCGAGAACCATGGAAGATGCAGTCAGAGTCGCAAATGGGAAGACATAGACCATAAACTGAGGCATATTGAGAAGAACCATCTCTATCATAGTAGAGAAGCTTATATTCTTGAGAAGTATTCGCTGGACTAAGAGAAGAATCGAATTAATGAAGAATATGCAAAAAAAGAAAACAAACGCCACAAGAAAGTCTTGGGCGAATTCCTTTGATATATATCCTGTCAGAATAAGATGATTCTTTCTCTTATTCATACTCCAGTAGAACCAAATCCTCCATCGCCTCGATCTGTCTTTTGAAGAATATCTATCTCAGTAATCTCGCATTCTTCGTATTTGGTAATAACCATTTGGGCAATCCTATCGCCATTTTTTATTCTAAAGGGCTCATTTGAGAGGTTGATAAGAATAACCTTAACCTCTCCTCTGTAGTCGCTGTCGATTGTTCCTGGTGAATTCAAGACAGTTATGCCGCTTTTTATTGCAAGTCCCGAGCGAGGTCTTACCTCTCCCTGATAGCCTTTTGGTATCTCAAAATAGAGTCCAGTTGGTACAAGAGCCCTCTCAAGGGGCTCAAGAATGATTTCGCCATTTGGAAGATAGGCAGCAAGATCAAATCCTGCTGCCCCTTCGGTTTTGAAAGAGGGAAGAGATGCTCCTTTATTC
>CANRIJ010000132.1 GCA_947630635.1 uncultured Spirochaetaceae bacterium
CTTGATATGGTCTATTACGGCAACACCCTCGTCATTTTTGTGTATTGCATCTACAGGACAGGCCTCTTCGCATGGAACTGGAATATGAACAACTGCATGAAATGGGCAGACTTCCATGCACTTGCCGCACTTTATGCACTTCTCTTCCTGTATATGGGCTCTTCCATTCAAGAAGACTATTGCGTCTTTAGGGCAATTTGAGGTACAGGGGCGAGCAAAACAGCCTCTGCATCCATCAGATATTCTATAGACAGACTTTGGACAACCAGAGCAGCCAGTTGAAATACAGGCAACAACAGGAAGAGGGGGCTTATCCTCCTTCATTACATCCTCAAGGTATTCGGAGATAGACTTGAACTCATCATCATCCATCTCAACATTGACTCCAGCTAGAGTGATGATTCTATAGCGAACCATTGCTCGCTCTTTGTAAATGCAGCACCTATTTGCGATTCTGTTCTTCGGAATAATCTCTATCGGAAGCCTATCTGCATCTCTAATGAGGGTGTCGTCAAAGAACTTCTTCATCACTGTTGAATCGATTCTCTTCCTCATTAGGGTATATTGGTTGTTAATTTCCAGCATTTACAGCCTCCTGAAGGAGTTTTATGAGCTTATCTTGGTCAACGTTGTCATGAATAATGCCATTGATCTCAACATACGGTGCAATCCCATTGCCGATTCTGCACTGATTAAGACATGGAGATGCCTCAATATCGCACTTCTCCAAAAGCTCTGGAGCAAGGAAATCCTCAAACAACAAGAGGTCTGCGCCTCCTTGCACAAAGCAAGCTGTTCCTAGGCAAATTCTCACTTTTACTCTATCCATAGCTCCTCCTACAGGTATTCTTGGCTGGTCTCCTTGAGGTATATCTCTTCAAGAGCATTCCTCAATCTTCCTATTATAGTCCTTCTGATTCCGATTTCGACAGGAATATTGGGATCCTGATGCGCTTCATTTATCTTTGTTCCGACCAAAAAGTGAACTTGATCCGAATCCAGGAGTATCTCGACAAATTTCTTCGCAGGGTCATTTGGCAAATCTGCCACATTCAGCCTCTTCTCAAGGATTTTTGCAACCTGAGATAGAGTAAGCATGCCCTCTGTGACGAGATCTATGCCCTCCATCTTAGAAGAGGGAGGAACGTCCTTGGACCAGCACTTCATATCGATTGTAAGCTTCTTTCCAAGCACTCTGGAGACTATCTGCGCAGTGGTTCCTCCAGATACTATCTTCTTGCCATCAAACTCTCGTATCTTCTCGCCAAGTATCTCATCGGCCTCCTTGGTAAAGGGAGGACCAGTGACAATAAGAGTTCTCCTTGGTCTTCTGATGTAAATGACTACGCATGTTATATCATCCTTTGAAGAGTAGCCATCATAGGAATTCGCTCTCTGGACAATCATCCTGGAGAGCTCACGAGATGAGATATCGGGGTTTTTATCGATAACCTCAGTCACAAATTTCCTAACACCATCAAGGCGCCATCCAAGCGGGAGTCCCAATCCCAGGCCCGACTGAGTTACACCATCAGAGAACATTATAAGCCTGTCATTTACACCGAGGGTCATATGTGATGAAGAGACTACCTCTTCCTTGAAGGCTCCGGACCTGTGCAGCGTAGTCTTCACTCTCTCAATTGGGATATTCTCAGAACCATGGAATCTCAGAGCAAGCGGATTGTCATACTCGATAAGGCTCAGCTCAATATCTGTGTTGTCATCATTATAGTGGACATCTGCAATAGTAAAGGTCGAATAGCTTATCTTTCTCTCTTTGCAGACAGGAAGTGTATCCATGATTATCTTTGCAGAGTGGTTGAGGTCTATTGGGGAGAAAGAGAGCTTATGGGCCATATGGGCAGTTAGAGATGCGAGCACATTGGCCTTGACTCCGCTTCCCAATCCATCGGATAGAGTTGCCACTATCTGATGATTCTCAGGGTTTCGTGAGAGCAGAAATACATCTCCGCCTATCTTTTGCCCATGTTTATAGATCTGCGCATAGTCTACATCTATAAACACATTGTTCATGCAAGGTCTCCCCCATCATCGTCGACAAATCCATCTTTCCCCTCTTGATTCTGATGAACTGAGAATGCATCGATGAGGCTATTGAGCATTATCTCAGTCTCCGCAGCATTCTCTCCCAAAAGGGAGGCTATCTGCTGGACGGTCTCTAGAGACTTCTGAATGACATCCTCTGCCTTCTTTACAACCGTCTCTCTCTTGACTGTTGGATTGGTAATATCCTCGAACATTGCACCAAGAAGCCTCTTCTGCTCAACTAAAAAGAAGGTGACTCTTAAGAACTTGTCCTTATAGTGCATGCGATACATTCCAGTCTTATGAAGATAGAACTGATCTCTGAATTTATCTGCAAAGGGCACAAACCTATCAACGGGAAGCCCTCTTACCATATCGAGGACATTTTGGTCTACAAAGCCCTCTTCCATATCGCCAAAGATGGAGAGAAATTGGGTGTTGCAATCAACAATCTGCAAATCCGGGTCAACAATGACGATTCCATTGGGCATTGTCCTCAAGAGAACATCGACTTTGCTCTCTGCCTCTTTCCTCATCTTTGTGACACACATCTCGGCCTCTGCCATTCCAGAGAGGTATGCAATTGCCATCTCTCTGCAGGTCGAGTATCCACAGCCTCCACAGTTCAGCTCATCTGCCTTGGATAGCTTACCAAGCTCAACCATGGCCTTTTTGATTACGCTCTCATCAAAGACCCTATTAAATTGGTCCTCCCTCTTTGGAGAGCTGCTCTTGAGTATTGAGTAGCCCTCATTTAAAAGACGCCTTGCAAACTCCTGATCGCCTTTGAAGTAATCGTCCTTATCAATACGCTCTAAAGCATAGTCAGTAACATCTATCTTCTTGGAGGCTATAGAGGCATTATTTGCACTCTCTGGTCCATTTATGCATCCGCCATCACAGCCCAAAAGCTCCAAGAACGCTCCCTCTTGAGGAAGCTCTCCATCAAGAGTCGATAGAATCTGCTCCATGCCAGAGAGAGCAACCGCGTTTCTCTTCAGACGCTCCTTAGACCATATCTTTGAGCTCTCTATCTGACCTCCCTCTATAGGATACAAAGAAGAGATTCCAGCCTTTTGAGGCACAAACTCGCTCTTAGAGTCGACCTTTACGTCCTTTAGCTCAATCCCCTCATCTCTAAGCCAGCTATTGAGCTCCTTGAATGTCAATGCATAATCAGGGTATCCAGGGGTGAGGTCTGCCTCCATCTTTTTTGCAATGCATGGACCTATAAAGACAATAAGTATATCGTCCCCATAGAGACTTCTAAGGTATGCCGAATGACTCTGAAGAGGAGATGGAACCGGTGCAAGACTTGATACCTTATCGGGGTAGTATTTCTTGACAAGCTCAACAACGGAGGGGCATGCAGTTCCTATAAATGGGGCTCTCCCATCATGCTCACTCATATAGATATCCAAAGCCTCTGATACAAGCGCCGCTCCGATTGACGTCTCTGACACAGCGCTAAAGCCAAGCTTCTTCAGAGAGGCAAATAGCTGGTCTTCTAGGCCCTTGTATTCAGATGAAAATGATGGCGCAAGAGAGCAAATTGCCTTTCTTCCAGACTTCAAAGCGAGCTTTACCCTATCAACATCGCTTCTGACCTTCTTTGCGCTATTTGGGCATACTGCCACGCATTTTCCGCAGTAAGTGCATCTCTCTTTGAGAATGAATGCATTTCCATCTCTTATTTGAATAGCCTTCACAGGACACTGCCTTACGCATTTATAGCAGTCCCTGCAGCTTGTAATCTCGGTATAGATAGGATCGGTCATCTACTCCTCCAAGGCCTTCTCAACCAAGTGAAGGATAAAGTCAGGAGATACGCCTGTATACTCCTTATCATTTATCGTGACGTAGGGACCCTCATTGCATCTTCCAGTGCAAAGATGCCCCTCAAGAACAACCTTATCAGAGAGGTTGTGATCTTCAATATATGACTCTAGCTCAACTAGGGCATTGCTATTTCCCCTTGCAAAGCAAGAGGAACCCATGCAG
>CANRIJ010000133.1 GCA_947630635.1 uncultured Spirochaetaceae bacterium
CATCGTCTCCCCTTGCCCTAAGAGGAGGAATAAATACGACCTCAAAGGAGAGCCTATCCAAAAGGTCCTCTTTGAACCTACCCTCCTTGGCAAGCTTTTTTAAGTCGGCATTTGTCGCCCCTATTATTCTTACATTCGCCTCATGCGTCTGAGACGAGCCAAGTCTCTCATAGGTCCCATACTCGACAACGCGAAGTATTTTCTCCTGAACCTCCAGAGGAATTAGCCCAATCTCATCAAGAAAGAGCGTTCCACCCTCAGCCTCCTCAAAGCGGCCCTTCCTGCTCTGCGTGGCCCCTGTAAAAGCGCCCCTCTCATAGCCAAAGAGCTCCGATTCAATCAATGACGAGGGAAGGGAGGCAAGGTTCACTGCCACCAGGCTCTTCTGCCATCTTGGTGACATATAGTGGAGCCTCTTTGCTGCGAGCTCCTTTCCCGTGCCTCTCTCTCCAATTATCAGAACAGGCCTATCAATGGGCGCAACCCTTGATATCCTATCCCTGTAGGCTATGTATTCCTCGCTTTCGCCAATCTCCTTAAATGGAAGATCCCTCTCCAAAAGAGCCATGATTAGCAGATTTTACCACCAGTTGGCTAATTTAACCACCAAAGTAGAATCGCAATTCAATCTTAATTTTATCTAATTTCTTTATATGCAAAAAATTATTTAATTAATATAATTTGGCATATTACCTGCATTAAGTGAGTCGGAGAAAATAAATGGGAGTTTTCACTCGATTTAAAGACATTATAAATGCAAATATCAATTCTCTCTTGGATAAGGCAGAAGATCCAGAGAAGATGCTAAGGCTGATGATTTCCGATATGGAAGACACTCTTATCGAACTAAAGAGCTCATGCGCATCGCGCATGGCTGAAGAGATAAGACTCTCAAAGAAGATCGAAGCAAATAGGGAATGCATCGACAGATGGCAAAATAGAGCACGCCTTGCCATAGAAAAGGGAAAGGAAGACCTTGCTCGCGAGGCCTTGATTGAGAAAAAGAACGTCATGGAGACACTCAAAAATGAGATGGATAGCTTCAATGAGCTTAAAGAGGATGTTGAAGAGGCAAAGAAGGACATAAAGAGCCTTGAAGACAAAATCGAGAGCGCAAAGCTCAAGCTCAAGACTCTAGAAGAGAGAGAAAAAAGAGCACAGGCAGAGGCAAGAAGAGCACAGGACGACTCAATGAAGGACCACTTCGAGAAGATGGAAGAGCGCATCAACAGGATGAAAAGCTGGAATGACCTGAACGAGAAGGAGAACGCAGAGGACAAATTCAGAAAGATGGAACGCGATGAGGAGATCGAGAAGGAGCTGACAAAGATGAAAGAGGAGGCTAAGAAGGCATGATCGAGACGATTTCCGTTGCCGGAGGAATACTCCTCTTGGCATTTATCATAAAGTCTGTCTATACATACAAGATGAATAAACTGAAGATCGAGGCTTCCCTTAGAATGAGCGAGCTCGAAAGAGGCTATCAACCGGGAACCTACTCCAAGAGCTTCTCAAGTAGAAGATCCAGAAAGGAATTCAAGAGAGAGTTCAAGCGCATGGCAAAGGAGGGCTTCAGCTTCAAGGACCCAGCAGAAGCTGAAAGAGAAGATCTTGAAAGGGGTATAAAAGACCTCGAAGAGAGAATGAGAAACCTAGATGAGATACTTCGGGAGAGAAAGAGCGATGCCAAACCAGAATACTAAATCACGAAGAGACTATCCCCAGGTCAGAACAAAAAGGTGGACAAGAAGCCCCAGAGGCGAAATACTCGGAGTCGCAACTGGGCTTGCAGAATGGAGGGGCTTCCCTGTTGATATTACAAGACTGCTGGTTTTGATTGCCTGCCTCTTCACGGGCATGTTCCCAGGAATTGTAATATACATAGCCCTAGGCATCTTCCTTCCCGAGCAGAAGCCAAGCGATATCATAGGCTCTTCCTATGCATATTCCTACTCATCACCCTCAGATAGCAGCACCAAGACAAATGAGGACTTGAGAAAGGAATATGAGGAGATGAAGAAGAAGGTCGAGGAGATGGAGAGCGAGATGTTTGACAGGGAAAAGGACTGGGACGAGCGCTTTAAAAAAGAGTAAAGGCAAATTCTAGATAAAGACCAAAAAAAGAACTGACAGGAATAGACTCTTCCTGTCAGTTTCATTTAATAACCCAAGATGATAAAATCCCACTTGTTTAAGAGGAGTCCTATGGAAGAGGCTTTTATGAAAAGAACCGCAAATTGCGGCGAGCTTAGAGCAAAAGACGAGGGAAAGGAAGTGATTTTAAATGGATGGGTACACAGAGACCGCAACCATGGAGCACTTCACTTTATAAATCTCAGAGACAGATATGGCATGACCCAGGTAGTCGTGGATGACGATGCTGATGCAGAGCTTGTAAAGAGAGCCTCTGAGCTGAAGCTCGAGTATTGCATTGCAGTAAAGGGCAAAGTCAGAAAGAGACCGGAGAGCATGGTGAATAAGGAGATGCCAACTGGCGAGATTGAGGTCAAGGCGGAAAAAATTGAGATTCTATCGCCATCTGACACCCTCCCCTTCATGATTGAGGATGAGACAAACGCAAAGGAAGACCTCAGGCTCAAGTATAGATTCCTGGACCTAAGATCAAAGGGCATGCAGGACAGAATAAGACTCAGACATGAATTTATAAAGGCAATCAGACAGTTCTTCTATAAGACCGACTTCTACGAGATTGAGACACCTACTCTCATTCGCTCCACCCCAGAGGGAGCAAGAGACTTCCTTGTCCCATCGAGAATCTACCCCGGCAAGTTCTTTGCTCTTCCGCAATCTCCCCAGCTCTATAAGCAGCTTCTAATGGTCTCTGGCTTTGATAAATACTTCCAAATTGCCAGATGCTACAGAGACGAAGACCCAAGAGGCGACAGGCAGCTTGAATTCACCCAGCTGGACCTTGAAATGTCATTTGTCACGAGAGAGGACATTCTAGATCTTATGGAAAAGCTCTTCAGAGAGGTCTTCAAGAAGGTTGTGAATGTGGAGCTTCCCGAGCACTTCAAGAGACTTAGCTACCATGATGCCATGAACACCTATGGCTCAGATAAGCCTGATTTGAGATTCTCCCTGGAGATAAAAGACGGCTTGCCTCTTGTCGATATCACCTCTTTTCAAATCCTCAAGGACATCAAAGAGAAAAACGGCGCAGTCAAATTCTTGGTTGCACCTAAGAAGGAGGGCTTTGACTACACCAGAAAATATCTAGCAGAGCTTGAAGAGAGCGCAAAGATCTACGGAGCAAGCGCACTCTACTTCATGAAGGCCGAGGATGGAAAACTCCAAGGCGGAATCTCCAAGTTCTTTGAAGGAAAGAATGATGAGGTCCTCTCCATAACGGGGGCAAAGACAGGAGACGTAATTCTAGTTATTGCCCACGAAAACTGGAAGAAGGCCTGCAACAGCATGGGAGCTGTAAGGTCCAAGCTTGGTGCGGATCTCAACCTCATAAAGAAGGGCTTTGAGTTCTGCTGGATCATCGACTTCCCCCTCTTTGAATACAACGAGGATGAGGGGCACTGGGAGGCAGCCCACCACATGTTCAGCATGCCCCAGAGCGAATACATAGAGACACTAGAAGAGGACCCAGGAAGGGTAAAGGGCGATTTATATGACCTCGTTCTAAATGGATATGAAGTAGCATCGGGGTCTATAAGAATCCACGATGTAGAGCTGCAAAAGAGAATCTTCAGAATCTGCAATATCCCTGATGACATGGCAGAAGAGCGCTTCGGATTCCTTCTCAATGCCTTTAGATTCTCGCCACCACCACATGGAGGAATCGCTCCTGGCATCGATAGAATCTGCATGATCATCGCAGACCAAAGCTCAATCAAGGAGGTCATAGCCTATCCAAAGAACACGGCGGCTATGTCCCCTATGGACGAATCTCCTGCAGAGGTTGAACAGAAGCAGCTTGATGAGCTTTCGATAATGATCAAGCCAAAGAAGGATGAGGCATAGGCTTGTTGTAATTGGTGGAGGAGCCTCTGG
>CANRIJ010000134.1 GCA_947630635.1 uncultured Spirochaetaceae bacterium
GAGCTGAGATCGGATCAAAGTATGAGCCAGAGATCTCCACATCCGGAAACGGAAATCCATACAACATCGTTGTCGACCACTGCTCAGTATCATGGGGTGTTGATGAGAACCTATCAGTCTCCGGAAAGAGAGGCGCAGGTCCCGAGAATGCATCCAGAAATATCACATACAGCAACAACATAATCGCAGAGGGCCTAGCTTGGTCAGTTCACTCAAAGCAGACAATGAACCACTCCATGGGAACCCTTGTTATGGACGATTGCACCAACGTTGCCATAATCGGAAACCTCTATGCCCACAACTATGAGAGAAATCCATGGTTCAAGGGAAATGCATCAGGCATCGTTCTCAACAACCTGATATACGATCCAGGCGCTTGGTCTATCAGAATCGCATGGATTCCAAAAGAGTGGAACGGCCTTGAGGAAAGACCCTCATCTCCACTTGTATCAGTAGTTGGAAACTATCAGAAGAATGGTCCTTCAACTGAGGTAAAGGCCATGGTTGGCTCTAACTACCCAGAGAATGATGAATATGTCTATATGGAAGACAACCTTATCTTTGAGAAGGATGGCGTAACTCCTGGAAGACTTACAGATAAGTCCATTCCTATCACCCTCATTCCAACAAAGCCAATCTGGTTCGATGGCCTCGATGTTCTCAGCGCTGAGGATGTTCCTGCATATGTTATGAAATATGCTGGTGCAAGACCTGCTGAGAGAGATGAAGTGGATCTCAGGATCATTGACGAGTTTATCAATGGAACTGGTAAGATCATCAACAGCCAGAACGAAGTCGGCGGCTATCCTGTGCTTGAGAGCACCTACAGAGCACTCGATATTCCAGAGAATGTAAATATCGAGGAATGGCTCAAACCATACACAGCATCTGTAATGCCTTAATCATACATAACATCCTACCTTCCCCATGCTTAGGCATGGGGTTTTTAATGAAAGCCACAGGAAGCAGCGAGTCCTTCGTGACCTTGATGCTTCCGCTTTGATCTAATACTTAACCCTAACACCATTTGCAGTGCTCTCAAAAACCGGGGAGGGTATGGACTCGATTGCTCATCAACCCTGAAGTGGTTGCAGAATGATATCAAAACAATATGGCAAAGAGTGTCAATACAAAGACTAATCCCTTTTAATATATAAACTTAGCTGCTCTCACTTATTTCGATTCCAAATTGCATGCATTAAACTGTCAAGAAATTCTGTTGCAATTTGTTTTAATATAAATGACTAATTTAATATTAAGAATCTAATAGCATATTGTTTAGCTTTGAGAGAAATTTTTTCACTCTGCATCTCTTCTATAAATGCCATCTGGGGTCACGACGGCAGAGACAAACTCAGGGTCCACAACATCAAAGGCTGGATAGAGATACCTGGATTCTCTAGATGCTATCCTCACTCCATTCACCCTCTTAGCCTCATCTCCGTCTCTCTCCTCTATAACCAAACTTTCCTCTGACCTATCATCAAAGCCAAGAGAGAAGGCATAGTACGGAATGGAATAGACCTTGGCTGCAATGGCATTTGAAAGTGTTCCAATCTTATTTACCACCTTCAGGCTTTTAAAGGCTAAATCTGAAGCTGTCATATATTTGGTGATCTTGCCCTCTCTTATCAGATGCGGTCCTACCGAGTCAGGGATCAACATAGCATCAAAGGATAACTCCCTCAAAGAGGGCTCTGTTAGGCGAGAGCCCTGCATATAGGGTCTAGTCTCTGATACATAGACTCTAAAGTTCTTGCCCTTCTCTCTTGCCTTGATAAGAGAGAGAAAGAATGTATGCTCAGCAAAGCATGTCGTGAGTATTGAATCGCCGTCATCAATTAGAGTCTCGCCATAATCAGAGACTTTATCATATAGAAAGTCGTAGTATGCTATTGCATTCTCAGCCAATTCTTTGATGCCCTTAGATCCAAAGCGCTCGAGAATCCCATAGAGTGTTCTCTTCATCTGTGTGTTGGTGGGACGGGCAAAGACAATGAGATCCACAGAGCTCTTTATATAGTCGAAGTCCTTATCGCCAAGAGTTGAGAGATACCTTAAAGAGAGCTCCAATGGCCCACCTCCCTGAGTAACCATATCCTTTATGGCGCGGTAGATATCCAGGCTATCTCTCATCTCATAGAATAAGACTTCAAATGGATACTTTCTTCTGTCTAGAGTATAGATTCTGTCGCCATCAACTCTGGCGATAGAACTATGTCTCAATACAAATGGCAGCCTTTCGTCAAAAGATTTCACTGGGAATTATTCTAAAATGCGTAATTAAAAGAGAGACCGATCCTACAAGCAAATATATTGGATAGGCCCATATTGAAATCGAGAGCTAAGTTATCCAAAAAGCCCATCTGGCCATCCACATAGAGATACGGAAAGTTGTATGACTTTCCCTTGATGTAGGTTGGGTTCTCTGCATTCCTATCGCTTATTGATGCAAAGTCCTGAAAGCCCCAGCCAAAACCTGTCTTAATTGAATAGTCATATGAAAAAAGAGGCAGTGCTGCCAATATTGCCAAAGTCAGAACAGATACAAGTCTCTTCATTTAAAGCCTTCCTTTTTTGCAAACCCCACCAGACATTATAACCTAGCAGGCTTTGCCCGCCTCAGTAGAATAATCCCCTGATTTTGGCAATGCAAGTCAATGCTTTTGTTGACGAATCCAACATAAGAAGAGGAAAATCATACTTAGAAGGAGAATTGCATGAAAGAAAGAGAAATGCTCTCAGCATCGCTTTTTCCCAAGAGCTCTTCTTCTTATGGTCTCTTTGCCGATGAGGCAAGAGAGAGAGAAATTCCAAAACCAAAATAGGGACAGGAAAATGAAGAACATCAAAAAAACCGGACTACTCGTGATTCTCTTTGTCTTCATGGCATTTACCCTCTTCGCAGGCGGAGCCAAGGAAGCGGGAGAGAACGAGAAACTGATCAAAGTAGTATCAGTCAGCGACGATGAGGGACACCTCGATATCACAGGAGAGCTCTCTGATGGCAGCGAGATCATCTATCACACAACCGATGATACCTCATACCCACTCTCAATGGACTCAATCAAGAGCGGCGACTATCTGATAGTCAAAGACACTGGAATCATGACAATGTCTATTCCTCCACAGTCAACAGCATCATCTATCAGGAACGTAACTATAGCAGTTGAGTCTGGCGCAATCTCCTTTGGAGAGAAGAAAGAGAGTGCTCCAGTTGAGCTTCCCAGCTCACTGGATATTGGACTTCCAGAGAGAAACGAGCTGATATCCATGTTCAATTACTCATATGGATACCTCAATGCAACAGGACTTGTTAATAATGACATTACAGTCAATGCTGCATATTTTGCTCGTGGAATAATCGATTCAACCAACTACTACGATATTCCTCCAATCTACTCTATTGATAAGATGAACGAGTACCTCACTGAATATATGGAGAAGTACATTGACGAGGGCAAAAACTCAGAGATTGGCACTCCTGTAAGAACGCTTGATGAGATCAAGGCGCTTGAAGATCCATCAGGATTGGAAGAGAACTTTGCTTACTCATATGGATACCTTACAACACTCGATCTGCTTGGAAGCGGACTCGATATTCTAGGACCAATCTATGCTCAGGGCTTCTTAACGGCTCTCTATGGCATTGAGCCACTTGAGAGCAGGGCATCGCTGGAGAACTACATCTATCAGTACAGCGATTTCCTTGAAGAGCAGTATGAGGCATATATGGCAGAGCTTGCAAAGGCAAACGCTGATATCGCAAAGGCCTTCTTGGAGGAAAATGGAAAGAGAGAGGGCGTTACAACCCTACCATCAGGAGTTGAGCTTGAGATAGTCATGGAAGACAGCGAGCTTGGAGCAACTCCTACAGAGAGCGACTCAGTTATTGTCAACTATGAGCTCAGACTCATTAATGGAGCCGTAATTGACCAGGGACAGAATGTAACATTCTCCCTTGGCTCTCTCATTCCTGGCTTTGTTGACG
>CANRIJ010000135.1 GCA_947630635.1 uncultured Spirochaetaceae bacterium
CCTGACAAAGAGGACATCTTCACATTTCTCACCTATCCCTCCAGAATCTTCCCAGATAGCCTAACTGACCAGATACAGTACATCATAAGGGAGTGGGCAGAGATGCTCAGCCCCGACTTTATAAGAATGCTCGAGATGTCTCTCGACTTCATAAAGGAAGAGGAGAAGGACCACGGCTTTGGCGGTGGCGGAGAGGTAGAGGTAATAGACTTCTCTGAAGACCTAAATGAGTATGAGGCATTCTCTCTCGATTCAAACTGGATGCCAAGAGTCGTCATGATGGCAAAGAGCACACTGGTATGGCTCAACCAGCTCTCAAAGAAGTACAAGAGGGAGATCACCAGGCTGGACCAGATTCCCGATGAAGAGCTGGATATTCTCAAAGACAGGGGCTTCACTGCCCTATGGCTCATTGGCCTCTGGGAGCGCTCAGATGCCTCAGCCGAAATCAAGCACCTCTGCGGAAACCCCGATGCAGTTGCCTCTGCCTATTCGCTCAAGGACTATGACATAGCATGGAAAATCGGCGGCTGGGAGGCCCTTAACAACCTCAGAGAACGCTGCTCGGAGAGGGGAATAAGACTGGCATCCGACATGGTGCCAAACCATACCGGAATAGATGGCAACTGGGTCTATGAGCATCCGGACTACTATATAAGCCAAGACTATCCTCCCTTCCCGAACTACTCATATAACGGACCAGACCTATCTAGAAACCCCGACTGGGAGGTAAAGATCGAAGACCACTACTATGACAAGACAGACGCCGCTGTGACATTTAGGCTGGTAAATAGACACACTGGCGAGACTCGCTATGTATTCCATGGAAACGATGGGACGACTATGCCATGGAATGACACTGCGCAGCTTGATTACCTCAACCCGATTACCAGAGAGGCAGTAATACAGAAAATCCTCCATGTCGCGAGAAACTTCCCAATAATCAGATTCGATGCGGCAATGACACTGGCAAAGAGGCATATCGAGAGACTCTGGTATCCAAAGCCCGGAACAGGGGGAGATATTGCAGGAAGAGCCGCGCACTCCATGGACACAGCAGAGTTCAATAAAAGAATACCCGAAGAGTTCTGGAGAGAGGTTGTAGACAGAATAGCCAAAGAGGTTCCAGACACCCTTCTTCTTGCAGAGGCATTCTGGATGATGGAGGGCTATTTTGTCAGAACGCTTGGAATGCATAGGGTTTACAACTCTGCATTCATGAATATGCTCAAGAACCAAGAGAACCAAAAGTACAGACAGGCAATAAAGAATACCCTGGAATTCGAGCCAGAGATTCTAAAAAGGTACGTTAATTTCATGAATAACCCAGATGAGGAGACCGCAATTGCCCAATTTGGAGACGGAGACAGGTATTTTGCTGTTATGACGCTCCTAGCAACCCTTCCAGGACTACCAATGGTCGGCCACGGACAGATAGAGGGCTTCCATGAGAAATATGGAATGGAGTACCAAAGAGCCTACTTTGACGAAAAGCCCAATCAGTGGCTAATAGATGAGCACCAGAGAAGGATATTCCCGCTTTTCAGAAAGAGGTATCTCTTCAGTGAAGTCGAGCACTTCAATTTATACGATGTAAAGCACTATGACAACATTGAGGAGTCTGTGTTTGCATATGTCAACGGATATGGCAACGAGAGAACCCTGGTTCTGGTAAATAACAGATATGAGAGAGTCGAGGGCTCTATACACACCTCCACTCCAAAGCTTGTGAAGGAAAGCGAAGAAAAGAGAACCGAGACTATCACTCTTGCCGATAACCTCGGTCTTCACTTCAATGCCAAGAACTATGTTCTTCTGGACTCATTCTCAGATGGGCTTACATATATTCTTCCATCGATCTCAATATTCGAGAGCGGATTCTTCCTCTCTCTAAATGGATACGAGGCAAAGGTCTACTGGAATATAAGAGAGGTCGAAGACAGCGATGGGGCATATGAGAAGCTTTGGAAGGAGTATGGAGCCAAGGGAATCAAGAACATACATAAAGCCATAAATAGGCTAAGGCTCTCTCCTGTATACAAAATCCTCTCTCCACTCAGAGAAAAAGAGGTCAGCGACATATTCAAGGCCATCTCCCTTGGAGAGTGCACAAAAGCAGATGAGAGAGCACTTCTATTAAAGCTTGCAGAGGTCTACTCGACTCTCTATGAAAGCTATCCGACACTCGAGGAGACAACCAAGGCAATCTTGGTAGGCAGACCGAAAGATGTGGATCCGAAGCCGATTATAAATTTGGTAAATAGACTCTCTGAGGTCTTTAAGAGAGGCAATAAGGGCGCTCTTATCAGCTGGAGCGAAATAGACTCATCTCTATACCTGATTATCCTAGGAGCCTTCGTTCTCTACCCATTTGCATCAAATGGCAAAATTAGAGACGAGATTGAGCTATCTGACAGGATCTCGCTATCGTATTTCTTGGATCCGCTCTATACAGAAGAGGGAATACCGGAGGAGGAGAAGAGAGCGCTCTCACACTTCTCTGGCCTGCTTCTGGGCGTCTTAAACTACACCAAAGAGCTCTCAAAGAAGAATGAGACGACAATCGATTTCTTCAAGGGAATCATGAATGACAGCTCAATTATGAATCTTGCAAAGTGCAATGAGTACCAAGGCGAGGTCTACTTCAACAAGGAGAGAATGCAAGAGGCAATAATGGTGACCACCCTTGGCTATGCGCTGTCAAAGAGCTTATTAGATAGCGATGAAATCGACAAATTCGCAAGATGCCTATTAGATAGAGAGATAAAAAGCGACTACAAACTCAATGAATTCTTCAAAGAGGAAGCGAAGAAAAAGCCAAAAGAGAGGGCGAAAACCACCACGCCAAAGAGGAATAAGGGCAACGCTAAAAAGTAAGATAGTTTACTATTGAGAGTGCTCTAGGATAAAATCCAAACTATGAAAACGCTGCTTACATACATAGTTGCGTTAGCCTTGGGATTTGCCACAGCCCTCTTATTCAGCTCAATGCCTTCGAGCTATCCCGTATTCATGTCTATATCATCATGGCTCTCTGAGCTTATGTGCTTTATATACCTGCCAGTACTTCTGATTGTCTTCTCCTCCGGGGTAAGCTCGCTTGTAAAAAACAGAAAAGGCCTGAAAGTCGCACTCTCAATGCTGCTTTGGACGCTTGGAAGCACAATCTTGCTATCGCTACTTGGCGCCCTCTTCTATTTGGCCCACCCAATATCCATTCCAAATAGCTCTACTGCCGGGATGAGCGTGTCAGATCTCAATAGCATGATAGCAACATATACCAGTTACTCACTAAGACTCCTTGAGCCCAATAGCCTCTTCTTCACGCTATCATATGCATCCAAGTTCATATTCCCTGTCATAGTAATCGCATGGATATTCGGGCTCTCAATTAAGCCATCCAGCGATGTAATACGCCCCATATACCAAGTAATGAACAGCCTATCAGAGGCGATGTACAGAGTATCGAGATTCTCTTTGATCTTCGGCTCGGTCTTTGCCTATTTCGCATCAGTATCATTCTTCTTAGATAGCTATGAGGAAAAATCTGCGATTATAAATAGGCCCTTCATGCTCACCCTTATAGCCTCATCGCTTCTGATATTCTTCTTGGTTATCCCATTTCTGTATGCAGTCTACACTGGCTTCAAGAGAAACCCCTACTCGGTTATGTTCAGGTCAGTCTCCTCATATATAACCGCACTGGTCTCCTCAAACATACTCTCTGCCTCTCTATTCTCACTCTCTCTGGTGAGAGGGAATATGGGAGTTCAGAAGAGAGTGGCCAGTGTCTCTATCCCGACACTATCGGTTTTCGCAAGGGGAGGAACAGCCTTTATATCGACCATGACAACACTAATGGTCGTCCACGCAATCACAGGAAGCGTCAGC
>CANRIJ010000136.1 GCA_947630635.1 uncultured Spirochaetaceae bacterium
GAAACCCCTATTTAGAAGCTTAACTCTGATCTCCTTCTTGGTATGCTCTCTTATTGAGAGAAGGGCCAAGGCCTTTTCGTATGCATCCATTTGATGAATTCTACATTACCAAGAAGGCAAAAAGAAAGACCGGAAATCCGGTCTCTCCTTGATTTGAAGTTAACGCTTTGAGAACTGGAAGCGTCTTCTTGCACCTCTCTGGCCATACTTCTTTCTTTCGACCATTCTCGGGTCTCTGGTCATGAGACCAGCTGCATGAAGTGCTGGCTTTAAGGCTGCGTCCATATCAACAAGAGCTCTTGCAATGCCATGCCTGCAAGCCTCTGCCTGTCCGCAGATTCCGCCACCCTTAACGTTAATTAGGATATTGTACTTTCCAACTGTGTCGGTTACGACAAATGGCTGTCCGACCGTTGCAACGTTAGAAGCATCGACAAAATACTCTCCGACCTTCTTTCCATTGATGACAATCTCGCCATTTCCCTCTCTGAGATAGACTCTTGCGACTGCGGTCTTTCTTCTTCCGACTCCAGTGCCGAGATTTATCTTCTTCTGCTCTTTCTTTACAGCCTTGGCTTCTGTCTTTTCAGATGTTTTCTTAGTTGCCATTTAATACTCCTTAAATATCCTCTACTGGGATAGGCTGCTGAGCCTGATGTGGATGATTAGGACCTGCATAGACCTTAACTTTGGTGAAAAGCTTTCTGCCAAGAGCTCCCTTGGGAAGCATTCCCTTTACGGCATGCTCCATTGGGAATGTAGGCTTTCTCTTGATCATGAATCCATACTTCTCAGACTTTAGTCCACCTGGATACATTGAGTGTCTGTAGTAGATCTTGTCCTCTACCTTATTTCCCGTCACAGATGCCTTCTCAGCATTTACGATTATCACATAGTCACCCATATCCTGATGGGGAACATATTCCGGTTTGTCTTTTCCTCTGAGAATCCTTGCAGCCTTGACCGCGACTCTTCCGAGGTTCTTTCCCTCAGCATCAATGATGTACCATTTCTTTTCCATCGATGCTGGTTTAACAAAAATAGTCTTCATTTTTCTATCCTTGCAACAATTATAGTTGGGCAACGCCCAGACTCTATCCTTAAATCCTCTTTAGATGCCATGGGGAAAGGGTTATAGCAGAGCTAAAAAGGCGGACCCTAAGATGTCGGTTATAAAAGGGTATCCTTGGAATCAAGCCAGCTTAAGAGTATAAAAAGAAGCGCCTCGATTTGTCTAGAGTAAAGCCCTAAATCTTTTCGAGCGCTGCTTTTGCCTCTACGTATTTTACTCTCTTCTCTCCAAACAGGACGGTAAGTATCCTTCTTTCACCCTCGTCTTTTATATCAACAACCTCGCCAGTGCCATAAGTTGCGCTCTTTACTTTCTCTCCGACGTTGAAGCTCTGGCTCTTAAGAGGAGAACGCCTGACGCTCGGAGTATAGCCCATCTTGCGAGGGGAAAAATCAATTCCATTTGCCCAGCTCTGTCCCTTCCATGAGGTATATGAGGAACTTGTGCCAAAATTCTGCCTCTTATCAAGGCCAGAGAAATCTCCCTCCAAATACTCTCTGGGTATGTCTTCTAGGAACCTAGATGGCTTAGAGTAGAATACGCTTCCCCATTTAAAGCGGCTATCAGCATGACTGAGGACAAGGCATCTCTGAGCTCTTGTCATAGCGACATACAAGAGCCTTCGCTCCTCCTCTGCCTCCTCTGAGGTCACATCAGTTCCTGGAATAGTGTCATCCTCAAGGCCTACACAGTAGACCGTGTCAAACTCAAGGCCCTTTGCATTATGCATGGTAATGAGAGTGACGCCCTCCTTATCTCTTGGATCTTCACTTCCAAGGGTTGTGTTATCCAGGGCAACTCTCTCCAAGAATGCTCTTAGCTTATCGCGCCCAGAGCCCTCCTCTGATAGGGCGTTTATCAGCTGCTCCACGTTTTGGAGCTTGCTAGATCGAATTGAGCTATCCGGCTCGCTTTTATAATAGTCGCTTAATCCAAACTCAACAAAGGCTCTATGGGCAACGCTTCCGATATTTACATCCTGGCCCTCATCAAGAAGCTTTGTCAGAGACTTCCAAGTAGACAAAAACTGGAATGATGCTTCCTTTGCCTTCCCACTTGATTTAGAGACAAAGGTCTCAAGTGCCTCCATAAGATCGTCTGAGTAAGAAAGAATCTCCTCAGTCTTCTTTGGACCGATTCCACGCGGAGGCTTATTGATAACCCTTTTAAATGAGACCGAGTCCCTGTGGTTCATCAGAAGGTATAAAAGCGCAAGCACATCCTTTACTTCCTCTCGCTCATAGAATCTAAGGGCCCCTACTACCTTGTAGGGTATTCCAAGATTGGTAAACGAGACCTCAAAGGGCTGAGACTGGGCATTTGTCCTATAGATTACGGCAACTCTGTCATAGTCCCTATGCGTGAGAATCATTGAGGAGATTACATCAGCCTCTACTCTGCCATCAAAGGCCCTAATGATCCTCGGCTTCACCCCCTTTTTCCCATCGGCCGATACTATTTCCTTGACGTGCCTCTTTGTATTTTTTGATATTAAGGCTCCTGCAGGACGCAGAATCTCGTCTGTGCTTCTGTAGTTCTTCTCAAGCTTGATTTCCCTGACATTTTCAAAGAGCGTATCAAAAGAGAGGATATTCTCCAGATTGGCGCCCCTGAATGAATAAATTGACTGGTCATCGTCTCCCACAACAATGACTTGAGTCTCTGGTCCCTTAAGACGTGAGAGAAAGACAAACTGCTCATCGCTTGAGTCCTGATACTCATCGACAAGTATCATCTTAAAGCGCCTGTGAACATACTCTGAGGCTCTGCTATGTGGGTCTTCCAAGAGCTTAGCGGGAAGCATTATCAAATCGGCAAAGTCGGCATTGCCAGTTGCTCTGAGCGCGCTCTCATACTTCTCGTACATATCAATGAGCTCTTTGGAATAGCCCTTCTCCACGAGTCTCGCATCAGAAGAGGAAATGCCCATCTCCTTTATGAGCATAATCTCATTTAAGAATGACCTTAAGTTCTTCTTCTGCTGATTTGGATATACTCCAGCAAGAAGAGATAGTGCATCGTCATCGTCATATATTGAAAAGTCCGGAGAGAGCCCAACATCGGTCCCGAATCTCCTCAAGAGATATGCGCCAAGAGAGTGGAATGTCCTTATTTCCATGTCAGAGAGATCTCCCTCCCCTACAAGGCGAGAGACTCTCTCCTTCATCTCCTTTGCAGCCTTATTCGTAAATGTCACTGCGCATATCTGATAAGGAGCGATAATGCCCTCTGATATTGCATATGCGATTTTTCCAGTTATAGTCCTGGTCTTTCCAGATCCAGCACAGGCAAGAATGAGGAGATTGTGATCAAAGTCCAGAATCGCCTCTCTCTGCTCACTGTTGTACTTTGAGAGATCAAACAATCTCTATACCCTCCAAATCAACGCCATTTACTCGTGTAATTCTAACATCTATGACATCCCCTGGCCTTGCCCTCATAGATCTCACCACAGTAACGCCATCCACTTCAGGGGCTTGAGAATAGATTCTTGAAAGAACTATATCCTCGCCCTCTATTCTCTCCTCAACAAGCGCCTTATAGGTCTTCCCGACAAATCTCTCTAAACGCTTTTCTGTAATAGGCTCCTGAATTCTCTCAATCTCTTTTTGCCACCTTAGAGCCCTCTTCTCCATCTCAAGCTGCTTTTTTGAATTGGTCATTCTATAGGCCTTTGTGCCCTCCTCTCTTGAGTAGACAAAGGAGCCCATCCAATCAAGCTCTGCCTCGCTTAAAAAGAGCTTTAAATCCGCTATTGAGGCTTTGCTCTCAGTTGGGAAGCCCACCATAATGGTTGAGCGTATGACTGC
>CANRIJ010000137.1 GCA_947630635.1 uncultured Spirochaetaceae bacterium
CAGTAAGAATGCCGCTTCCAACAATAGCTATGGGTCCTGCACCCATCGCGATTGCCTTCTGGCAGCCAAGGGAGGTGAATATTCCAAGTCCAATTGCATCAAGGTATGGAATAAGAGTCCACTTTCCTATTGCCTTCGGGCTTAGAATAAAGGTCACTATGCCACCTGCTATGCAAATTGGGATATAGTATGGATTAGTAAAGGCCGTAATTGGCTCTACGCCTAGCATAGTATCTCTGACTATACCCCCTGCGCATCCAACAGTAATTGCAAATACAATTACTCCCAGGAAATCCAGCCTATTCTTAATGGCCTTAATGGCTCCAGTAATAGCAAATACGAAAACACCAGATAATTCGAAAAATGTCAAAAATGCCGAAGTCATATAGGTCTAATTCAATTAGAATCGAAGTATAATAAATTCATGGGCAGAATTAAAAGTGCATTGGAAATTGCCCTTGAGAAAACTTCTGATATAGAAGTAGACAAGGACGAGCTAAAGAAAAATGACGAAATAAAAGAGGCAAGGCGAATTGAGGGTCGCTACATCCTAAATCCCGAAGAGAAATTCGATGACATGAAGAGAGAGCTTCTGAGCCTATCGCCTGAGAATGTGAGAGAGGCAACAAAGCTCACCTTAATGGCGAATCTATCGCTTGTACAAAGCGAGGGCGAGAATGAGAGGCTCGAGAGAGTCAGAAAGGTCTTTGAGGAGTTTATAAAAAACAGAGAGGCAAACGAGCTTCTTTCTCAGCTCATTCCCTTCCTGCTTCAATATCCCAAGCATAGAAAGGACCTGGTTGAAGACATAAAAAGGCAGGCCGAGCCGCTCTTAAGAGAGAAGGAAGAAGAGCTCAAAAAGAAGTATGGCGAAGAGATACATCTGAGGTTCGAGGATGACAATGAGCTCATGGAGGCGGCAAAGCACCACCTAGATGAGCTTCAGAAAAGATACCAAATGACACTTGATGAGAGCAAAAAGAGACTTGAGAGCCTTATCTGAGGTGTCTCTCGACTCTATTCTGAAGCTCTCTTCTGTACTTCTCCCAATCTTCAATCGGCTTTAAGGCTACACCATCTTCAACGGCGGCCTTTGCAACCTCAAAGGCCTCCCACTCTATGACCCTTGGATCAAATGGCTTGGGAACTATATAGTCTCTCCCAAACGAGAAGTGCTCTCCGCCATAGGCATCGATTACCTCTCTTATTACCTCTTCCTTGGCAAGCTTTGAGAGGGCAATAGAGGCAGCCCTCTTCATATTCTCTGTTATTTTGGTGGCTCTTACGTCCAAGGCGCCTCTGAAAATAGCAGGAAATCCCAGCACATTATTGATTTGATTCGGATAGTCTGACCTTCCGGTTGCCATTATCACATCGTCTCTTGCGCTCTTAGCATCCTCATATGAGATCTCGGGATCTGGATTTGCAAGAGCAAAGACAATCGGGTCCCTATTCATAGACCTAATCATATCCCTGGAGACAAGGCCACCTTTAGATAGCCCTATAAACACATCTGAGCCCTCCATGGCCTCAGCAAGGCTTTTATAGCTTCTATCAGTCAAGAAATCGCGATGAAGCTCAGTAAGGTCCTCTCTCTCTTTTGTAAGCGCGCCCTTTATATCAAAGAGAACGATATTCTCCCTATTCACCCCAATAAAGCTGAGCATTCTGGCAGTACTGAGCCCAGCTGCCCCTGCTCCGGAGATTACAACCTTCAGCCCTGATAGGTCTTTTCCAACCAGCTCAGAGGCATTTCTCAGCCCTGCGGAGACTATTATCGCAGTTCCATGCTGGTCATCATGAAATACTGGAATATCGCACTCCTCTATTAGCCTCTTCTCAATATAGAAGCACTCAGGGCTCTTTATATCCTCTAGATTTATGCCGCCAAAGGAGGGAGATATCGCCTTTATTATCTCAATAAGCCTATCGGGGTCTTTTTCATTGATCTCGATATCGAATACGTCGATATCCGCAAAGCGCATAAAGAGAACGGCTTTGCCCTCCATTACGGGCTTTGATGCAAGAGCTCCTCTATCTCCGAGACCGAGAATTGCCGTTCCATTCGAAATAACTGCAACCAAATTGCCCTTGTCTGTGTATCTATAGGCATTCTCGCTATTTCTCTCAATCTCCAAAACAGGAAATGCAACCCCTGGAGTATAGGCCAAAGAGAGGTCTTCAGCGCTCTTGCAGGGCTTTGTAGAATAGGTTCCGATCTTTCCGGGGATGCCATCTAAATCATGGTATTCAAGTGCTCTCTTCTCAAGATCCTTCATTATTCAAAGACCTCTTTCTCAAATGGCTTTCCAATGGCATTCCTTGCCTTTGCCAAATACTCCTTGGCATCAATTAAGATTGCTCCAACAACCGTATTTTCCTCGGTGAAGATCTTAACTCTTCCATTTCCCTTATGAAAAGTATGCCCAAATCCATCCTTCTCGCCAAAGACCGCCACATCTATTCCAGCGACTTTCAATATTGTCGATGGAAGCGGAGGAATATAGAGAGAAAGAGAAGAGCTTATTATCTCATTTGCAACATGAGTTGCCATATCGCGTGCAAACATCGCAAGCGAGAAAGAGACTCCATCAAGCTCTGCGACATCTCCTATTGCATAGATATTCTTGTCGCTCGTTCTCAAGTTCTCATCTACGACAATTCCCCTTTTAATATCCAGCGATGCCTCTCTTGCTAGTGCAACATCGGGTCTTACGCCTATAGACGAGATAAGAACATCCGCATCTATCTCCCTTCCGTCATCTAGTAGAAGCCTGCCAGCCTCGGCATAGCGTGCCTGAGAGCCCAAGACTATGTGAACCCCAATCTCCTTTAGCCTCTTTTTGAGAAAATCGCCGCTTTCTGGATCAAGCTGCTTTGGCAGAACCGAGCTCTGGCTCTCTATAGAGGTTGCCTTCACCGAGTACTTTTTCGCTAATCCCGAGGCAAGCTCAAGACCCAAGAGCCCAGCTCCGATTACTGCAACTGACTTTGCACCCTCCTCTAGGGCAGATCTGAGCTCAATAGCCTCTCTCATGTTCCTGAGAACATACTCTCTCTGAGGACCATCAATGGGAGCCCTCACAGGATTTGCTCCCATTGCGATTATCAGATTGTCATATCCAACTGACTCGCCATCCTTTAAAAAGAGAAGCCTATTGTACCTATCAATCGACTGAGCCTCTCCCCTAATCAGGCTGATATTCCTCTCTTCATACCACTTCTGGCTATGAATCTCTATTGAGCTTGGGTCTGCTCCATTAACAACCTCTTCAAGCCTCATTCTCCAATATGGAAGAAAATCCTCATTGGTAATCAATACGACTTCTTGATCCTTATCACCTGAGAGAATCTGAGAAGCCTGGACTCCCCCGATTCCACCGCCTACTATAACGGTCTTTGCCATGTCATTCTCCTATTTGAAGTCTACCACAAATGAAAATAACAAGGCTGCATTAATAAAGAAAATATGAGAAAGGCCATAAAAAAGAGCGCCCCACTTTAGAGCGCTCTCAAAGGTGCCGATCGGATTCGAACCGATGAAAAACGGTTTTGCAGACCGTCCCCTTAGACCACTCGGGCACAGCACCGTACCAACTAAATTACTTGTTAAGGCTCTATTTGTCAATTGAAGAGCTCTTATCAGAGGAGGGCCCAATGCTGAAATGAGAAAAAATGTAAACTCTCTCCATTAGCCTATTGATCTCGCTCTCATCATACTCACCGCCAAACGACAAGAGAGGATATTCCCCGTCTATTTGGACGACCCTGTATTCAAGATCA
>CANRIJ010000138.1 GCA_947630635.1 uncultured Spirochaetaceae bacterium
CTTCAGGTTATCCTCAATGGTTCCGGAAAAGAGCTGGTTCTTCTGAAGGACAACAGAGACTGCATCCCTAAGGGCATGAAGCTCATAGTCCTTCACGTTTCTTCCACCAACTAGCACCTCACCCTCACTTGCATCATAGAGCCGTGCAATCAGTGATATAAGAGTCGATTTTCCAGAGCCTGTTGTCCCGAGAATTCCAATTGTCTCACCGCTCTTGAATTTGAGGTTTATGTTCTTGAGAACGTTTACATTCTCCTTATAGGCAAAATTCACATTCCTGAACTCAACCGATCCGTCTTTGACCTCTTTTATTCCATCTGGATTCGTATCCATTGAGCTATCAGTGGTCAAGACTTCGTTTATTCTCTTCATCGATGGCCATGAGATGCTGAACATCACTATGATCATTCCAGTCATGATGAGAGACATGAGAATCTGAGCTGTATATGTGTAGATACTCATAAGCTGTCCCGTCTCCATGTGTCCAGCGTTTATAAGTCTTGCTCCAAGGTATGAGACTGCAATCATGCAGGAATAGGAGATGAACATGACAAAGGGGTTGGTAAGGGCCATGATCCTCTGGCCTCTAGTGAAGTTTCGCCTAATTGTCTCAGAGGCCTCTTCAAACTTTCCTGTCTGCTCATCCTCCCTGACGTAGGCCTTTACAGTCCTGATTCCATTGAGGTTCTCCTGAACAACCATATTGAACTGGTCATAGCCCTTGAAGGCCGCCTCAAAGGAGCTTCGTGTCCTGGTAAAGACAATTAAGATCAAGAGAACGACTATAGGAATTGCAATGGCAAATACAGATGCCAGAGAACCGCCATTTCTTATAACCATGATGATTGCGAAGATGAACATCACAGGGCTTCTGAAGAGCATGCGAATGGACATCTGAAAACTCTGCTGAACATTCTGTACATCGGTTGTCATACGAGTTATCAGAGAGGAGGTGGAGAATTTGTCTATCTCGGTGAAGGAGAAGTCCTGGATCTTTCCAAATAGATCGTGCCTTAAATTAGTGGCAAAACCAGCGCTTGCCTCCGCGCCCATTCTTGCAGAGAGTATTCCGAATGTCAGAGATGAGAGAGCGCATAAAACGAGAAATCCCGACATCTTTGCAATATAGAGCATGTCGGAATTAGAGACGCCATTATCTATGATACTAGCCATCAATGTCGGAATAAGCACTTCCATCAAGACCTCTCCCACCATCCATATGGGAGTCAGAAATGCCTTCCATTTATACTCTCTTACCCTAGAAAAGAGATTTCTAAGCACACTATCCCCTTCAAGTAAAACGTATTCTTTTGACTAGGCTATTACAAGGGGTAAGAGAAAAATTCAGCTCAAATTCACAAAGCGCTCAACTGGAAGGGTAAAGATGATTGCCTTGCCTCGCTCCTTAATTGCCTCAATTGAATTGATAGCCTCGACAATGCGCTCAAACGCCTCGCGCTTTGAGACAATGAAGAGTATCTCCTTCTCTTGGACAATCGGGTAGCCGAAAAACTTCGTATCCTCCTCTGTTGCAGTTCCACGTCCCATTACAATTGTTCCACCAGAGGCGCCGACTCTCCTGGCTGCAGCCATAATATCATCAGAGTATCCATATTCAGAGATCACCTGTATAAGCACAAACTCGCTCTTTTCCATTTTCTCCTCCCCATCGAGAGACTCAATTGATAGCGCTATTCCCTTTGTCTTAACCCTCTTCACATTCTCAAATGCCAAGTCCACTATATCGCTATCAAGCATTGAGTAGAGTATCTCCTTCCTGCTCTCTCCAAGACCCAAGACTGCGAGAATGCTATTTGTAGCAGTTCCCTTGCCGCCAGTTATGGTGCCTCCAGTAGATCCAGATTCTCTGAGCTTTGACATAACAGAGGATGCGTCATCCTTATTTACTATTGCTATAAACATCCTCTGGCTCTTCATTTCACAGACCTCTCCGCTCTCTTAATTGTAACACCATAAATGACGCCAAGTATCTCAATTGATAGTATAGGCATCATTGCTATGAGTCCTATCATCCCAAAAGAGGCAGACTGAGCATCATTTGATACCACCCCAGCAGCCCCAATGGCAAATGGAAGGAGAAATGTAGAGGACATTGGACCAGTTGCAACTCCGCCAGAGTCAAAGGCAACTGCGACAAAGAGCGTCGATGAAAAGGGCATTAGAATGAGAATCAGCGCATAGCCTGGAAGGAGAAAGTACCAAATTGAGAGTCCATAGATAATCCTAAGCATGGAGAGAGCCACTGCAGAGGCGACTCCAAGCGACATAAAGAGAAGCATTACGCCCCGCCTTATTCTTCCCTGGCTGACTTGCTCCACCTCCTCTGTCAAAACCCAGATTGCAGGCTCTGCAAGAACAACAACTGCCCCGAATACGATTCCAATAAGAATCAGAAGCCATGAGCCAACACTTCCAACTACGCGCCCCAAAGCAGCTGCAATCGGCATAAATGAGGACTTAACAGCAAATAAGAACAAAACCAGCCCCACAAAAGCGTAGAAGATGCCAACAAAGAGCCTTATTGCGCGTATCTTTGGAAGCCTCATAGAAAAAAGCTGAACAACTATTGCTATAACTACCAATGGAAGGAGGGCAACACTCACCTCCCTGAGGGTATTGAGCATCCTCTCAGAAAGGCTCATAGAGTAAATGCCTCCCTCGTAGAGCCCAATATCTCCCCTCAAAAATAGCCCTAGAACCAAGACAAATAGAACCGGTCCTATAGATGCCATGCCAGCATAGCCAAAGGAATCGGACTCTTTGGCATTTCTCGTTGCGCTTACCCCCAGTCCCAAGGCGAGAATAAAGGGAACTGCCATTGGCCCTGTGGTGGCCCCTCCCGAGTCAAAGGCAACTGAGACAAAGAACTCGGGAACAAAGAAGGCAGTGACCAGTATAAGAAGCACGCAAATCAAAAACGCGATCTTCATGGAAAATCCTGTGAGTGTTCTTATGTAAGAGAGGGCCATGAAGATACCAACTCCAAGGGAGATCATCAAAATCAGAAGAAGCTTGCCTATTCTGGGATTTATCGAGACAACCTGCTCAACAAGCACCTCCACATCTGGCTCTGCAATTGTTATGATCACTCCCAAGAAGAGCCCCACAGAGACCAAAAGCCATATGCTGTGCTTCTTTGTAACCATCTGGCCAATGTGGTTTCCAACTGGAACAAAGCCCATTCCAACACCTAAGAGAAAGAGCGAAAGACCAACGATAATGAGTATTACGGAGAGCAGAAACTGCCAAAAGGGAACCCCGTCTGAAAAGACGCCGAAGAAAAAGGAGAGAAGGGTTGCAATTACTGCAATTGGCAAAACAGAGATCGATACTTCCTTAAGTTCCTTCAGAAAACCCACAAAATTGAATTTGACAGAAAAAGAATCAAGGCGTCAATAGAGTGTCATATAATCAAGGCGTGAGAAGGAAAAAAGCATTTTTGATTCTAGTTCTATTTGTCTCACTCATAGAGGCAAGCCTCTACGCCGAGTTTGAATTTAGCGGTGATGTAGAGATTACTGGAAATGCCTCCTACGCCTTCTCAGAAAGCTCTTCATATAGCCTTAACGGAAAGACCCATTTGGAGGGAAAATACAAAAGCGAGTATTTTGCCCTGGACATAAAGGGCGCATACCAGATAAACACTCAGAACCCCCAGAGCCTACCCTATGGGATTCTTTACCTAGATAAGGC
>CANRIJ010000139.1 GCA_947630635.1 uncultured Spirochaetaceae bacterium
AGCATGGGGCATAGAGCCTTTAGAGAGCGAGTATTACTGTACACTCTCGCTTGCAAGGAGGCTCTGGAAGGGGCTTCAATCCTACAGGCTCACTTTTCTTGCATCTATTTTTCATTGGGAGTACATAGCCCATAATGCCTTAGAGGATGCGATTATTGCAGGACGCCTATTTTCAAAGCTTTGCGGTGAGAATCTATTTGATGATGAGCTCTTTAAAAGCTTCATTGAAAGAGTCTACAAAGACTCTGATAATCCATACCCCAGAAGAGTCTGACTACATTCCCTCGACAGTTGGAGTGTCTTGTTCCATCCATCCGAATTTGACTGCAAATAGCGGCCATAGATAGCTTATCCAGACTCCTAAGAAGCAATAGCCCAAGAATTCAAATAGGTACTTGGCAGTTGGTATGAAATAGGGTACTAAAAAGAGAAGAATTCCTCCAATCAGAATCCCAAATAAGAGTCCCAATAGATATGTTAAAGCCCTCTTTCCTGCAGTTTTTGCGACTTTGAATTTAAGCATAGGCCTCTCAAAGCTGAAGCCGAGGAAGGCACCCCCTGCAAGTGCGGTATTGGTCATGAAATCCCCAAACGCTCTCTTATCCATCAGACTTGGCGCCCAATCCAAAAGAGATGCAAGTATTACTGCAACGGCAAATAGAACGGTTCCACATGTCATAGTGAAGATTATGTAGGCTCTCTCTCTTTCGTATAGAAAGTCAAAGAGTATAGTCAGAGCAAAGGCAGACGAGAGTCCTATTGCAGTTCCGACTATTACATCAAGTGGCCAATGGACGCCTAAGTAGAGTCTTGAGATTGGAACAAGGCATATCAAGACAATAGAGACTGCGAATATCCATTTGTATTTCCTAAAGTACTTAGCCAGCGCTCCATAGAAGCTTCCCGATGTTGTAGAGTGACCTGAGGGGAATGAGTAGCCAGTTGCCGTTGAGACCCTCTTTCCGGTTATGAGGTCTGGGTATTTCATAAATGGTCGTGGTACCCTCATAATCGATTTGATTACCTGCATGAACACTGTTGCAGATAGCATTGCCGAGATTATCCCGAATCCCTTTCTCTTGTCCCAGCACCAATAGATCCAGCAGATTATAAGAATGGGTATAAAGGCCTCGCCCATGATTGTGATAATCTCTGCAATTGCATCCAGAACTCCGTTTTGGATTTTTTGAAGGAAAAGCATTATAGGCAGCTGAAACTCAAGAATAGTATCCATGGCTATGAGCGATTATAGACTAAACTGCGGTATGGGGCAATTTGAAGAGATGAAATATACTTAGGGGAGTGGATTAGCCAATTAAGGTGTAGAATCATCATATGAGTATGTATCAGGCACATAGAGATGACGCTGAGTTTAGGATGCTCGTAGAGGAGTATCAAATGGAGAAGCTTTCAAGGATCCCAATTTCCGATGGCGATAAGCTTGTCTATGTTTCAGACGAGAATGAGGAGAAAATCGGATTCTCTGTCTATTCTCTTGGTGCAAATGGAAACACCCTTAAGTCAATCTATGTAATTCCGGATAAGAGAAGACACGGATATGCATCATCCCTTTTAAGAGAGATATTCTCCTCATTTGGAGATTGGACGATACGATTTTCCAATAAGAACAAGCCTGCAAAAAAGCTCTTTCAGTCGATTTTGAGATCGCATAACTATTCAATCGAGAAGCTTAAGAGCGGAGAGGTCGAAATTGTCTTCAATGTGAATAACTGCGGTGTTAAATACTAAGTTCGCTTGTTTTATAATTTTTCTGAGGAAATTGCTCTATGAAAAAGGCCATTTTAATTCCAGATTCGTTTAAAGGCACACTCTCTTCATCCGAAATCTGCTTGATTATGAGAAGCGCGATTTTGAAGAGTTACCCTGAGTGCGATGTAATATCTATTCCTGTCGCAGATGGAGGCGAGGGAACAGTGGATTCTTTCCTGGAGGCTCTTGGTGGAGAGAGAAGAACTGTAAAAGTCACAGGACCATACTTTGATGAGAGAGTCGATGGCTTTTATGGGATTCTCCCTGATAACTCGGCAGTTGTAGAGATGGCCGCAGCCGCTTCTCTTCCTATGGTAGGGGACAGAAAAGACCCCAGTAAGACCACAACATACGGAGTTGGCGAGATTATTAGGGATGCGCTTGAGCATGGTGCAAGTAAGATAATACTTGGCCTTGGAGGCTCCTCTACAAATGATGCAGCCTGCGGACTTGCCTCTGCTTTGGGCGTTAGGTTCCTCGATAGAGATAAGAAGGCATTCATCCCAGTAGGCGGAACTCTCAAAGATGTCTTTTCGATAGATACCTCCGCAGTTATTCCGATTTTGAAAGACGTTCCGATCATCGCAATGTGCGATATAAATAATCCCTTCTATGGCAAAGAGGGGGCTGCATATGTATATGCACCTCAGAAGGGCGCAGACGAGAAGATGGTGAAAGAGCTCGATGAGGGGCTCGAGAGTCTTAGCCGTGTCATAAAGAGGGATTTGGGTTTTGATGTTCAGAGTATGCCGGGCTCAGGCGCAGCCGGTGGCATGGGTGGAGGCGTTAGGGCATTTTTCAATGCCAGGCTTCAGATGGGAATTGAGACTGTCCTCGATACCGTTAAATTCACAAGCCTTATAAAGGGCGCTGACTTCATCTTTACAGGCGAGGGCAGAATCGATGGTCAGAGCCTTAGGGGAAAAGTCGTTATCGGTGTTGCCCATGAGGCGAAAAGAGAGGGCATTAAGACAATAGCCATAGTCGGAGATATAGGCGATGGTGTTGAGAGTGCCTATAGTGAGGGCGTTAGCGGAATATTCAGCATAAACAGAGTCGCTCTTCCATATAAGGAAATCAAAAAGCGGGCTAAAGAGGATATGTACCTGACAGTGGACAACCTCATGCGCTTTCTTAAGGCACTGGGACAATAGATATTCTTTAATAGTATTTTAAGAGGCACTCTGGCTTTAGGCATAGAATGCCTCGGGATAATCAGTTCATCTCTTTGATCTGCTGACCTTCGATTAGAGAAAATACAGAAGTGTCATTTCCATCAAGGTCTTCCTTGAACATATCGACCTTTGTGATCTGACTGTTTTCGTAGGTTGTGTAGTAATAGTAGCCCTTATCCAAATTGCAGCAAGATGAATAGATTGTGAATTCAAACTTATTGTCCCCAACGTCGCATAGTCCCTTCTGCTGCTCGGCAGATGCGAGAATATGGAAGAATTGGCTTATGCCTTGGCTCTCAGATGGGCCGGATATCGAGTTGAGTCTTGTGAAGGCTGCCTTCACGAATCTCGATGGGGAAGAGAGGTCTCCTGGAAGTCCCATGCCTCCCATTCCTCTGCTGAAGACCTTCAGGCCGAGATTTTCGCTGAATGTATTTACCGGATCCTTTGTTGAGACCTTCATGTAGTAGTTAAGGTTGAAGAGCTGAATATCAAAGGTTGGATTATTGGTCATGACCCCAACTGGGTTGTCATAGACTTTTACGCCATCTTTTGTGCTCTCGATTACTATGGATGTAATTGCGTCTGAAATCATCCAGTGAAGCGGGGAAGGCGGGAGCTGTTCGCTGAAAGCGAGATTAGTGACGTTGAGATTCTTCACAAGCTCTTTT
>CANRIJ010000140.1 GCA_947630635.1 uncultured Spirochaetaceae bacterium
TATCTTGTCACTTTTTGCTAAATGAGCTTGTCACTTTTTGCTAATTTAGCTCAGCGCTAACAGCGTCGATGCCGGCGCCTACTACAAGGTATCCGTCTCGGTCGAGACCGCATACAATGCCTATAAGGGAGCTACCGAATCTGCCGTCAATGTCGCTGCAGTGACACAGCAGGATCCAGCTGCCGTACAGGCGACAATCGGTCTTGTGGCAGTCGAGGGATCGGGATCGCTTCCGGCATCCGTCGAGATCTCAGGCGTTGATGTGTCAGTATCGGAAATAACAGGCGGAGTAACTCAGTGGAGCAATGTAACAGCCTGCTCAGTCACAGCCTCTGGCCTTACTGGAGAAAAGGGATCTCAGGGAATCTCATTCACGGGATCGATTCCGGAGTCGCAGCTGAATAGGCCTCTTTCCCTCTCTGGGACAGTCACGACTGCAACGGGCATATATCAAATAAGCGCCGGAACAGTCGCATTCTCCTCGGCAGAGGCCGGATCAATAGAAGGCCTTGCTACAGGGGCAACCCCAAGCCAGTACATAGCGACCATTGCAGTTTCAAGCATGACCCTTAGTTCCAGCAACCCATCAGGCCAGCAATATGAGGCTCCATCTGCTGAGGCGACCATAACTCTCACTGCGCCAGATGGAGTGACTGTTGCATCGGGTGCATCAGATACAACAATCGAGCTTAAGGTTTCAACTGGCGGAGTCGTTTCTGTTTCAGGCTCGCCAAAGGCAACAGGATCTGCAGATGCGCTTGCACTGCCATGGAGTGTGTCTGGAAGCTGGAGTGCTGCAGGAGAGAAGACAATCACGGCCGGTGGAACCCTGACTCCTGAATTCAGCTCATCAAGCGATGTCAAGCTCACATTCAGCGCAACCACTGGACTGACACTTACATCCTCTGGCGGTGAATAATCCTCTTCTCCCCTCTTCCGCTTCTATGCACAGGCAGAGGGCGCCATATGGAAGGAGAGAGATGGAGATAGCAAAAACTTTGGATTATTAAGGGGGGGGAGAGAATAATAAAAAAGTAAGCCTAACTAATTAAATTAGTTATAATGGCTTACTTTATTTCTGTGTAAGAAATTAATTAGATTTGACTGAAGACTATATGATTGCCGTCAATGATAAGAGTAAGTGCTCGTCCAGTCTTGTTATTACTTTCGCTGAAGTATAATGTTAAGTCCTTTGATAGATAGTCTGATGTGGCAATGCCATCTATTAAGGAGAATGTTGATATATCAAAGGAGTTGCCATTGTCAAAATAGACTTTAAGTGAATCATTTGATCTCTCTAGGTAGATTGTCTCATCTGAGAGTCCTGGAAAATAATTTTTTAAAAGCCTTTTTGATTTAGTATCAATGGGGTTCCAATAGGTCTTGTCTACAATTGATAGAACTTCATTCCAGCCCTCTCTATCAAGAGGCTGCACCTCACTTGCGCTCTTTACATTGGTGTATATATATATACCAACCATAGCGATTATAAGAGAAATAGCTATCGCTATTATAATCGTGTTTGTAGTACCGAGCTTCTTGTAAGTCGAAGTCTTCTTTTTCTCGTTCTTATCCTGAAGTTGCTTCTTCAATTCCTTTACTTCGTTTTGAAGATCTAGTATTTGCTGTGCTTTAGTCTGTGCCATAGGTTAGAGAATAAGAGTGAAATGATAGTTTTAAATAGGGGAAAAGGAAGTTTATTAGAAATAGTGTTATTGTATTATTAAAAATTAATATTATTAATAAATATTCCGATTTCAGAATAGAAAAATATTTAAATTTAAACACTACTGAAATATTAAATCCTAGCAATGTCCTTACAGTCTGTGTTTCATATTTATTGTTCTTTGTAAGGGATTTAGCATAGAAAGAAAGATCGTAATCTAGATAGCAGAAAATAGCTGAGTATTTCGGTGAATATAAAATCATTATTTTTATCCAGCTAGATTTTTAAGTTAAATGAAGTTTGTTTTTAGACTTAAGGGCGTTGGCTATTAAGAGTCGCAACAAAATTAGCTAAATTCAGAGTTTTAAAAATTAATAAGTTAAATGTTAAAACCAGCTAGTAATATATTGAAAAATTTAAGTCACACAAATTAAGTAAGTCCGAATTATTAGTAAGAGAGAGTGCACTTTGTAGTTCGCTTAGTGCACTTCGGATATACCTAACAACCGCTTCATAGTTTGGTTTCACTCAAAAGCTGATAATCAACATATGAATATTTCAATGCTTAAAAAATAAGAAAGATATACTATGATCCAATAAGGCAGAGTCTAAAGATCAAGCTAAGCGAATTTGTAATTGAATATAGTTTAAAGCTTCCTAAAAAATACAAGGCAATTATAAAATTTAATGCAAATTGCTTAGATGTTATTAATTCGTAAGCAAAAAGAAGTTTTGATTAAAGATTAAGCGCAAATTAGATACCTTTGTCATCGCTTCATTAAAATCAATCAGCAATCGTTTTTGCTTAAATTCAATTACCTAATTAAAAAAAAAGACTCAAAGAAATTTCTTTTTCCTCATTTTAAGAAGTTTTAAATAAATGGCACGTTTTCACATGCCATATAAAAAGTATTAGTGATAATAAAACTCGCTAATTTCGCTTTAAGATGTTGACTTTGCTATTTTCGACTTCTAGAAGAATTGCACTGTTAGAAAAAGTGACTTTTATTGAGGGCTCGTCAAATTCTCCTTTGCCGTCTGTATTAACGATTGGAATTGGATAACTCCCATATTCCAAAGTCAGTCCATTTGAATTGACTTCTTTTAAGTTAACACCAGTTTTCTCATAAAGAATCTGCAACTCGTTAGTTGATGCATACCAGTCACCGAAGTATGTGAAGTTGCCTGAGTTAATGGTAAATTGATCCTCGTATTCTTTTAGCGCCTCATTGAGTTTATCAGTACTCATTGAACAGCTTGGCAGAAATAAGACAAGTGCAACTGCTACTACCGCTAAAACTGAAAACAGCAAAACTTTTAGAGTTCGCTGTTTTTCCTTGTTAACCTTATTTTTCATTAAGGTTTTCCTCCATTTTGTATTTTCTAACCACCTTCTGTGGAATTTCTAAAATATGCATCTCTATTTGAGTTTTAAAAAGGGGAAAAGGAAGTGTATTAACTTTAAAAGTCTGTAAGAATAGGGTATATGCTATACGCGTTTATCCCTATCATTTTTAAAACTCATTTCAAGAGTAAATTTGAACTGTATTGAAAAATTTTTTGCAATATTTTTTCACATTAAATTACTTGTAAAATAAGGAATTAAATAGTCTAATATCAATTAATAGTTCAAAAAGAGGTGTTTTTATATTCAAATCTTGGTGTGCAATATACAAAGCAATATAATTTCTTCTACACCTCGTTTATCAAATTTACTCTTGAAAAAATAAGCAAACGTGTTTAGTCTTATAAAACATATGAGACCTCCGTACAATCGGAGGAAAGGAGAACCAATGAAAAAACTATTGAAGTTCGCAGCCCCAATCCTCATCCTGGCGCTTTTGTTCGCCTCATGCGATGACAGGGGCTCTGCGCCGTCGGGCGGATCGGCCCAGATCACCGTCCAGCTCCCGGCAAGGACA
>CANRIJ010000141.1 GCA_947630635.1 uncultured Spirochaetaceae bacterium
GACTCTTTCTCAGAAAGAGGAGAGCGAGAAGAAGAATATAGAACGCTTGGTTGCCCTTCAGAGGCTTGATGTTCTATTTGAGTCTGTCGAGAAGGAGATTGAGAGGAAGTTCAACTCTCTATTAGGCGAAGAGCTCGATGGGATTATAGCCTATTGGATTGCAGAGGCTGCAATGGGAATAGGAGAGGACCAGGTTGAGATAGTCTCATCAAAGGAGAAGCTGGTTAGTGAGGCTGCTCTCTTAAGGGCGAAGAGAATGATTCTCGAGGCAAGCTCCAAGGATGTGGATATTAGGTATATCGGGAGAGGGAACCTCGATGGATTTGGAATCCTCGCAAGGAACAAGAGCGGTCAGATATCATATACAAACACGCTTCCAAATAGAATCAAGAGATATAAAAAAGAGATCAGGAAGATAATTCAGGGCTATGAAGAGGATAATAGGGAAAGTCAAAAGGGTTAATGGTCCCGTAATTATTGCAAAAGACATAACCGATGCCAAGATGATGGAACTCGTTTACGTAGGCGAGGAGAATATCATCGGAGAGGTCATAAAGCTCAACGGGAGCGAGGCGACAATCCAGGTCTATGAGGATACTACCGGGATTGCCCCCAGAGACAATATATATGGAACGGGAAACCCGATTTCAGTAGAGCTGGGACCGGGGCTTATCGGATCTATATTTGACGGAATTCAGAGACCGCTAGAGGAGATCAGATCTCTTTCGGGAGACTTTATTGAGAGAGGCTCAAGCCCAGATTCCATAAGCCACACAAAGAGGTGGCACTTTACTCCCAAAAGGGAGGTCGGAGACATCCTACTTCCTGGAGAGATAATCGGAGAGGTTCAGGAGACTGAGAGAGTTGTAAATAAGACAATGGTACCTCCGGATCTCAGTGGAGAGCTGAAGATAATCAATATTGTCGATGAGGGCGACTATACAGTAACTGATCAGATTGCCCTTCTTGAGGATGAGAATGGAAAATCCCATGTCATCTCACTTTCGCAGCGCTGGCCTATACGAAACCCAAGACCCGTGAAAGAGAGAAATGCCCTCTCTGTCCCTCTTATCACAGGACAGAGGGTAATTGATACCCTATTTCCACTTGCCAAGGGCGGAACGGTTGCGATTCCAGGGGGATTTGGAACTGGAAAGACGATGACCCAGCATGCGATTGCCCAGTGGTGCGATGCAGATATCATCATCTACATCGGCTGCGGAGAGAGGGGAAATGAGATGACAGATGTTCTAAGGGAGTTTCCAAATCTCATAGACCCAAGAACGGGACGCTCTCTTATGGAGAGGACAATACTCATTGCGAATACCTCCAATATGCCAGTCTCTGCGAGAGAGGCCTCGATATACACGGGAATCACAATGGCAGAGTACTACCGCGATATGGGATATAACGTCGCAATAATGGCTGACAGCACCTCAAGATGGGCAGAGGCACTGAGGGAGCTCTCTGGGAGAATGGAGGAGATGCCAGCAGAGGAGGGCTTTCCTGCCTATCTGCCGACTAGAATCGCCCAGTTCTATGAGAGAGCCGGAAACATGAAGACCCTAAGCGGAGAGAATGGATCAGTTTCCATAATCGGGGCCGTATCTCCTCCAGGGGGCGATTTCTCCGAACCTGTCACCCAGCATACAAAACGCTTTGTTCGCTGTTTCTGGGGCCTTGATAAGGCACTTGCCTCTGAGAGGCACTATCCGGCGATAAGCTGGCTTGATTCATACTCTGAGTACCTTGAGGATGTTCAAGCCTGGTGGGATGACAAGAGCGAGGGAAAGTGGCACGAGAATAGAAAGAAGATCATGGAGATAATGCAGAAGGAGGTCAGGCTGAGGCAGATTGTGAAGCTTGTAGGTCCAGATGCGCTTCCTGATTCCCAGAATTTCATTCTCGAGGTGGCATCGCTATTTAAGACTGCATTCCTCCAGCAGAATGCCTTTGACATGATTGACCGCTATTCAACTGTCGAAAAGCAGGTGAGAATGCTCTCCTTGATTCTACACTACTATGATGTAGGGCTTGAGATGATCAATAAGGGCATTCCTCTTGTGAAGATAAGAAGGCTCAGCGCAGTTCAGGATATTGCAAGGGCTAGGTTCAATATATCAAATGACAATATTGAGGAGTTCGATCGCCTTGAGCTTAAGCTCGATAAGGCTGTAAGGGAGCTTGGAAGCCTCTATGAAGAGTGATAAAGAGACATTTGTTCTCTCTGGTGAGCTTTTAAAGGGAAGGGAGTATCTAGGTGCCTCAAGAATAGAGGGGCCTCTTGTTTATATGAGAAAGACCCATCCAATCGGGTATGGAGAGCTTGCTGAGATTACCACCCCCGATGGAAAGACACGCTTGGGACAGGTGACAGATACATCTGACGATGTTGTCCTGATTGAGTGCTTTGAGGGAACTGATGGACTTGACCTTCCATCGACAAGGGCGAAGTTCCTTGGTGAGCCGCTGACTCTCGGGGTCTCCGAGAAGATGCTTGGGAGAGTTATGGATGGACTGGGGAGGCCTCGAGATGGAGCTCTCTTGCCACCCTCATTCGATGAGAGAAATGTAAATGGCCTTCCAATCAATCCAACAAGCAGAGAGTATCCAAGGGATTTCATTCAGACAGGAATCTCCGCAATAGACGGAATGACGACCCTTATCCAGGGACAGAAGCTTCCGATCTTCTCTGGCAATGGCCTTGAGCATGACTCTCTTGCCTCCCAGATAGCCCGTCAGGCAAAGGTTCGAGGAAAGGGCTCTGATTTTGCAATCGTCTTTGCTGCAATGGGCGTAAAGTATGACGTTGCAAAGACATTTCTGGACTCATTCCAGGAGAGCGGGGTACTTGAGAATGTAGCGGTTTTTCTCTCTCTTGCAGATGACCCGTCTATTGAGAGGACTATTACCCCCAAGACAGCGCTGACACTTGCAGAGCACTTGGCGTTTGACCTAGGAAAAGAGGTTCTGGTAATCATGACCGATATGACGAACTACTGCGAATCTCTGAGAGAGCTTGCAACACAGAGGGGCGAGATTCCCTCTCGTAAGGGCTACCCTGGGTATCTCTATTCAAACCTTGCCGAAATCTATGAGAGGTCTGGGAAGATCGAGGGTAAGAACGGCTCTATTACACAGCTGCCAATACTCACAATGCCAAACGATGATATAACCCACCCAATACCGGATTTGACTGGCTATATCACTGAGGGACAGATAGTCTTTGATAGAGAGCTAGGTTCTAGGGGAATATACCCTCCCATTAATGTTCTTCCATCGCTTTCGAGGCTTATGAAGGACGGAATAGGAAAGGGCATGACGCGAGAGGACCATCCGCACCTCTCCAACCAGCTCTTTGCCTCTTATTCGCATGTAAAGGATGTGAGGAACCTCTCATCAGTTATTGGAGAGGAGGAGCTGACTGAGGTAGATCACAGATATCTAAAATTCGGTGATTTCTTCGAGAGCTCATTTCTAAATCAGAAAAAAGATGAGGAGAGAAGCATAGAGGAGACGCTGGATCTGGGATGGAAGGCTCTCTCTTTCCTTCCATCTGAGG
>CANRIJ010000142.1 GCA_947630635.1 uncultured Spirochaetaceae bacterium
GAACTCGAGCCCTCTTCGGATATAAAGGCAGCTGTTATAGGCGGAGGCCCCGCAGGACTCTCTGCAGCATACTTCTTGTCTCTCTCTGGCTTTGATGTGCACCTCTTTGAGAAGGAGAGAGACTTCGGCGGTGTTGTAATGAGCACAATACCATCATTCAGAATACCACGAGAGGCAGTTGATAGAGATGTCGATCTGATTAAGGCCCTTGGCGTTAAGATGCATTTGGGCACAGAAAAGACAATTTCTGAGCTTAAAAAAGAGAAGTTCAGATATATCTTCGTCGCTATCGGGGCAACTTGCTCAAATGACCCTGGAGTCAAGGGAAATGGCCTTAGAGAGAGCGCGATTTCATTTCTCTCTTCCTCGAAGAAGAATAAGAGAGAGAATATCGGGCTCTTCCCTGTGATAGTCGGCGGGGGAAATACTGCCATAGACGCTGCTCGAATGGCTGTCAGGACAGAGGGTGTCAAGAAGGTAAGAGTCGTCTATAGAAGAACAGAGAATGAGATGCCAGCAGACCTCGAGGAGTATAGAGCAGCACTCGGGGATGGCATCGAGTTTATGTTCCTTCATAATCCCGTAGAGCTTGTTGACGGGAGGCTTACTCTTATGAAGATGGTGCTCTCTGATGTTGACTCATCTGGAAGGAGAAGCCCAAAGGAGAGCGGCGAAACCGAGACTATTGACTGTACTGCCCTCATTACTGCTATCGGCGAGAAGGTCGATATGACAGAGCTTGATAGAATCGGCTACAGAGATGAAGATGGCGTTTACCTAATTGGCGATGCGGCAACTGGGCCCTCTACCATAGTGAGGTGCATCGAGAGTGCCAAAGAGGCTGTTGATAGCGCCCTTGATGACTTCTTTGAGGGAAGCGAGATTGATGATGATGCTGAGTGCTCATGTGAAGGGGGCGAAGACCACCACCATCATCATCATCATGATGAGGACGAGGAAGAAGATGATGATGAGGATATCTCTGAGGCCTCGCTTCGAGCTCTTGAGAGCGAGTACTTTGAGGAAATCTCAAAGAGAAAGAGCAGAATTCTCTTCTCAGATGAAAAGGACGGTCTTGATGAGTTCTTCAAGAGAGAGGGCCAGAGGTGCCTTGAGTGCACATACCTATGCAATAAGTGCGTAGATGTCTGTCCAAATAGGGCCAATGTGGCAATTGACACCCGTGAGGGGGAGTATGACTTTGAGGACCCGTTCCAAGTTATACACCTTGATGCATATTGCAATGAGTGCGGAAACTGCAAGACATTCTGTCCGCACCTTGGCGCGCCATACCTTGATAAGTTCACGCTCTTCTCTCGCCTTGATGACTTTGAGTCTTCTAAGAACTCTGGATTCTACCTTGAGGATGAGAAGCTCTATCTAAGGCTTGATGGGACCATTTTTGAGATTGAGATCGATGAGGAGGGAAATCTATCCCAGGAGATACCAGAGGAGGTTGAGTCTCTTCTCAATACGATTTTCAAGGACTATGGCTACCTCTTGGGTAGAGTGGAGGAGTAATGAAAATAGGAATCAAGGGAGCTCTGGTCTTTCAGACTCGCACTCCGGTTGAGATTATTGAAAAGAGCGATGTGTATATCGAGGACGACACTATAAGGGAAGTGGGGCCCTCCGCGCTCTCGGCTAAGAGCCTTGATAAGACCATAGATGCTACTGGCAAGATTCTCATTCCTGGAAATGTCTGCTCTCATCACCACTACTACAGTGGACTCTCAAGAGGAATGCTTATCTCCTCTGGCCAGCAGACAGATTTTATTCAGGTTCTGAAAGAGTGGTGGTGGCGCTTAGACAGAGCACTCGATGAGGAGAGCGTTTACTATAGCTCTCTTATCTCATCCATGGATGCAATTGCCTCGGGAACCACCTCGGTTGTGGACCATCATGCAAGTCCTAACTATATAAAGGGATCTCTTTCCATGATCAAGAAGGGCATGGATGAGGTTGGAGTGAGAGGCTCTACCTGCTATGAGGTCACAGATAGAAACAGAGGAATGAAGGAGGTGGAAGAGGCTGTTGAGGAGAATGTGCGGTTTGCCTATGAGCTTGATAGCCTTAGAGCGAAGGGCGAGAAGGTGAATGTCGAGGCAATGATTGGCGGCCACGCTCCCTTTACTATTCCTGATGAGGGGCTGCGCCTTATGAGATATGCATGCGATAAGACAGATAGGGGCATGCATCTGCATGTAGCTGAGGCCGACTATGATCAGATTCACTCTCATCATATCTACAACAGGGATATCATCGACCGCTTGGACTCGTTTGGGCTCTTGGATGACAAGACGCTCTTAGTCCATGGTGTCTGGCTAAGCGATGGAGAGGTTGAGAGGGTAAATGAGAGAGGCTCTTTCTTTGCCCATAATGGCCGCTCCAATATGAATAACAATATCGGCTACAATAAGAGACTTCCCAAAATCAAGAAGCTTGTCCTTGGAACCGATGGATGCGGTGGAAATATGTTTGAGGAGATCAAGATTGCCTTCTTCAAGCATAAGGATGAGGGTGGTCCCCTTTGGCCATCGGATTATCTTGATGCGCTTACTCGCGGTAATGAGCTGGTTGAGTCGAACTTCCATCACAGGATAAAACTCGGTAGGATTGAGAGTGGCTACAAGGCAGACCTTGTTCTCTTGGACTATCATAGCCCGACCCCGCTTTTGAAAGAGAATGCCGCTTCGCACTTTGTGTGGGGCTTTTCAAGTGGGGCTGTGAATACGGTCCTAGTTGATGGCAAGGTCCTCTTTGAAGAGCATCAGTTCACCTCTTTAGACCCTGTTGAGATCTACCAAAAGGCCGCAAAGAGCGCTAAAGAGGTCTGGAAGAGAGCTGATAAGATAAAGAGCTAATTAAAGGAGTTATTATGATACAGGATCAGATTAGGGAACTCTCTGAGAAGTACAGAGACTATACTGCCAAGAATCTTTCGAAGCTAGTTCAGACAAAGAGCTATTCCTCCAAGGAGGAGGATGTGTGCCGTCTCATAGTCGAGCTATGCAAGGAGGCGGGATTTGATGAGGTCAGAATCGATGGACTTGGATCTGTCATCGGAAGAGTCGGACATGGAAAGAAGACTCTCGCATTTGATGCTCATATCGATACAGTCGAGGTCGGAAACCTCAAGAACTGGAGTTTTGATCCATTCTCTGGCGAGATAAAGGATGGAAAGGTATGGGGAAGAGGCTCTAGCGATCAGAAGGGAGGAGCAGCCTCTATGATTACAGCCGGCAGGATCCTCAAAGACCTTGGATATGATGGAGAGTACACAGTCTACTTCACATTTACCGTAATGGAGGAGGACTGCGATGGAATGTGCTGGAAGTACCTTATTGAGGAGGAGAACTTCAAGCCCGATATGATAGTCTCAACCGAGCCGACCTCCTGCCATCTCTACAGAGGCCACAGGGGCAGAATGGAGATCAGGGTGATTCTCAGGGGAATCTCATGCCATGGCTCTGCACCAGAGAGGGGAGTGAGCGCAGCATATAAGGCAGCAAGGGCTGCTCTTGCAATTGAGAAGCTCAATGAGGATCTTCAG
>CANRIJ010000143.1 GCA_947630635.1 uncultured Spirochaetaceae bacterium
TGTAAACTCTCTCCATTAGCCTATTGATCTCGCTCTCATCATACTCACCGCCAAACGACAAGAGAGGATATTCCCCTGTTTTGTCATATAATGAGAGACCTATTCTCCCGATGCCGCTCTTCAGGTAGAAATCAATGATTCTGTCCTCAGGTCTTCCGTCATCTTTGCCATCTACAGAGAGATAGAGTCTCTTATTGCCTGAGATAGTCTTAAGCGACCTCAAAATCGAGGTGCCAAGGGATTTCCCCCGCATCTTCTCATCTACTGCAAGATAGTAGAGAAAGAGGGCGCTATCAATCTCGACGGTATATGCTATGGCAGAGAGCGCCCTATTTTTATCAAAGAGCCCCCAGAATGAGGCTCCATCTCCTCTCTCTAAGACTAAAAGCTCTATAAATGGAACCCTGACTCTCTTCGGAAATGCCTCTCTGTAGAGTCTCTTTGCATCCTTTATCTCAGATCTTCCATTAAGTTTTCGAAATAAGAATTCCATAAGAGCCAAGAAAATTATAGCCCTGCCCAGCAAAAAAATACCCATCTTTGGAGTGAAATGCACACCTTAGAAATTAAATAAGAGATATCATGGCCTTTTTTGCTGACATTGGGCGAATTTTAGCCTCTTAGTCTTACCCTTATATGTATTTTGGGTTTATTTTTTTTAACATGAAGAGACTTCTTATAGTAATGATAGCACTAACGCTCTCAGCAAGTGCCCTATTTGCAAACCTTGAATTCACCGGCACCTCCCTGACAGGAGGCTACTCATCTGCATTTGACAATGGCATGATGGGATTCAACGCAGAGTATATGTTCTCCATGGACATAACAAAGAGCGTACTCATGGGATTTGGCACTCATGCCGACCTCTCTTTTGTCTTCGGAGACAATAATCCCGGACTCGGAGTCGGAGTTATTGTGGGACCAGTTCTCACACTTGCGCCGGATGACATGAATTCAATCAATCTTCTCTTGGGACCGGCTATGTACAACGAGAATGGATACTATGGCGCGAGCTATCTCGGAATGGGACTGGGAGCAGACCTTTCATACACCTATTCATTCTCTGGTGCCAACTCAGTGGGAATCACACTAGGAGCAACCTCATACCTGATGTTCTACAACAGCATCCTGGATATGGGTCCGGGAGCAATCAATCCGAACTTTGTCTATGCGCTCATGGGCTACGTTGGAGTCAATTGGAAGCTCGGAGCAAGACAGGGAAGCGGAACAACAGTAACCTACTACTAATAAGGAGAAGCCATGACAGAAAGCGAATTTCTGGACTTTTACAAAGACTCTGTATTTGTGCCATTTCCAAAGCTTGAGAAATTCATGGAAGAGGCACTTGAAGGCGCAGGAGTTCCCGAAGAGGATGCAATTAAGATAGGCAAAGTCCTTATCGAGAGCGATAAGCGAGGTATCGATAGCCATGGAATAGGACGCCTAAAGCCCATCTACATCGATAGAATAGACCTTGGAATCCTCAATCCGATTACGAAAGTCGACATCCTAAAGGACAATAAGGCAACTGCGGTGCTAGATGGAAATAATGGAATGGGACACATAGTCGGAATTGAGGCTATGTCAATGGCAATAAAGAAGGCCAAAGAGTATGGCATTGGCATGGTTGTTGCCAGAAATTCAACTCACTACGGTATTGCCGGATACTACGCCACCATGGCAACAGATGAGAACATAATAGGAATAACAGGCACCAATGCAAGGCCCTCAATCGCTCCGACTTTCGGAGTGGAGAATATGCTTGGAACAAATCCCCTGACCTTCGGAATTCCAACAAATGACCCATATCCATTTGTGCTGGACTGTGCCACCTCTGTCACCCAGCGAGGGAAGATAGAGGTCTATGGCAGAGCCGGAAAAGAGCTTCCCCATGGCTGGGTGATAGACGAAATGGGGGATGACAGAACCGATACCGAGGGAGTTTTAAGAGACCTCACTCTCGGGAAGGCTGCCCTTACTCCACTTGGAGGACTGGGAGAGGAAACGGCCGGATACAAGGGCTTTGGCTATGCAACGGTTGTAGAGATTCTCTCCGCTGCGCTCTCTGATGGGAAGTTCATGAAGGATCTCAATGGAAAGGATAAGAATGGCAAGAACATTCCATATCCGCTTGGACACTTCTTCATTGCCATCAACCCCGAGTTCTTCATGGGCATTGAGACATTCAAGAGAATCTCCACAGAGATTGTCCATCAGCTTCAAAACTCCAAGAAGGCTCCTGGAGAGAAGAAAATCTACACAGCCGGAGAGAAGGAGTATGAGGCACTTGGATACAGAATGAAGTACGGCTGCCCCGTTCCAAAGTCACTCCAGAAAGTCATAGATGAGCTCTCTGATAGGTATAATCTCCCTGACAAGAACACCTGGCCTTGGAATAAGTAGCTAATCCTCTCTTACTGGGAACTGGGAATTATAGAGCTCATAGTAAAAGCCTCGCTTTTCTATGAGCTCTCTGTGATTTCCCCTCTCAACTATCTTTCCATCCCTCATAACAAGTATCAAATCGGCGCTCTTGATAGTTGAAAGTCTATGAGCGACTATAAATGAGGTCTTACCCTTCATGAGAGAGTCAAAGGCACTTGAGATCAAAGCCTCAGTTCGAGTATCTATAGAGCTTGTTGCCTCATCCAAAATCAGCATGTTGGGATTTACGATCATAGCCCTTGCAATGGATAGAAGCTGCTTCTGCCCTTGACTTAAAGAGCCGGTATCATCAGAGATCATCTCGTCATAGCCGTCTTTCAGTGTCTCTATAAAATGGTCTATGTGGCACTTCTTGGCAACTTCCCTGACCTCATCAAGCGAGGCATCGGGGCGTCCCATAGCAATATTGTCCCTTACGCTCGCGCTCTTTATCCAAGTATCTTGAAGCACCATGCCAAATGAGGATCTTAGCGCTCTCCTCTTAAGGGTCCTGATATCAAAGCCATCAAGCTCAATTGAGCCCTTATCGACATCGTAAAAGCGCATGAGAAGATTGATAATCGTAGTCTTGCCACAGCCAGTGGGCCCTACAATTGCAATTCGCTCTCCGCTCTCAGCCTTAAGATTAAGGCCCTCAATAAAGCTCTTTCTCTTCACATAGGAAAAGCTCACGTCGTTGATCTCAACTCTTCCCCTCCCCTTGATATCAAGCGAATCCTCGCTATCGGGAGTCTCCTCTTTCTCTTTAACAAGATTAAAGAGACGAGATGCTGATGAAAGGGCATTCTGCAGCTCTGTCAGAACCCCTGATATCTCATTAAATGGGCGTGCATATTGGCTTGCGTAGGTAAGTGTTGCAGTCAGAGCACCCACTGATAGGCCTCCAAAGAGGGCAGATAGTCCTCCGGAGAGCGCGACAAGGCTATATACAACGCTATTTATGAACC
>CANRIJ010000144.1 GCA_947630635.1 uncultured Spirochaetaceae bacterium
GCTCAAGGAAGAGCTTGAGTTTGCGCTTCTCGGGTATGAGCTACTAGATCAGAAGAGATCCATTATCATCTCTGAGCTATTGAATCTCGTTGACCAGGCAGTCGATTTTCAGAACAGAGTGGAAAATTCCCTTAAAGAGGCTAGAGAGAGCCTAGAGAAGGCTATTGTGAATATGGGACGATTAAAGGTCGCGAATCTCATAGGCTCTGTATCTATTGAGTCATCCATCACCCTTTCCTCAAGAAGAATCATGGGTGTTGAGCTTCCAAAGGTCGAGACGAATTTTGAGGGCAACGGACCTTTTTTCTCACCTGAGGGCACCAGTTTTCTCAGTGAGATATCCCTTGAGGAGTTTTCTGAGGCTCTCTCTTTGATGGGAAGGCTTGCAGAGCTTAAAGTATCTATTATGAGGCTCGCACGTGAGGCCAAGCGAACTATAAGGAAGGTGAATTCTCTAGAGAAGCTTGTTATCCCTGATAAGAGGGAGAGCGTCAAGAACATTGAAGAGAGAATAGAGGAGCAGGAGAGAGAGAATATTATTCTTCTCAAGAGCGTCAAAGAGAGGATGTTAAGGGAGGGAAAATGAATCCTTTTGATAATATTCTTGTCTATCTGGACGGGAGCGAAGGCAGTATAAATGCCCTTATGTACTCAATCATGATCAGCAAGAAAACCGGGGCAGAGCTTCACGCAGTATATGTTGTCAATACAAAGGCCCTCAATGATCTAGTCAAATCAAATATCTTTGCCCCTTGGGAGAGAGAGTCCTATCTTAAGGATTTAAAAGAGGATGCAAAGCGTCACATTAAGCACGCAGTAAAGCTATCCTTAAAGAAGGAAGTGCAGATAAATGCCTTCGAGATGGAGGGCTCTCCACATATAGAGGTTGCCGATTATATAAGAAAAAATTCCATTGACCTTCTTGTTATGGGAAGCATAAATGAGATAAAAAGCAGAAGAGAGGAACTCTTGGGAGAGAACGACAGGCTATTAAGGACAGCCGGCTGCGCAGTTCTCACCGTAAGGGATGATGACGATATAATCTGGGATAAGTTCGAGGAGCTGTAGATGAAGACACTTCTGGATTCATTAGATGAGAGATTGATTAAAGTAGGCCTTGTCAGCACTGATTTCAGAGGCGCAATAGATGAGCTGGTCAAGCTTTATTCCGATAGCGAGGGGCTGAGAGAGGAAGAGAGAAGAGAAATCACGAGAAAGGTAATAGAAAGAGAGATGCTTCAATCTACTCTTATGGAGAACAGCGTTGCAGTTCCCCATGCAAAGATTCAGGGGCTCAAGAAGGCATCGGTGATTCTCGGAACCTCAAAAGAGGGCGTTGATTTCGGCATTAATGGAAAAGGAGAGGTGATCTTTCTTGTCCTGACGCCTGAGGAGAATCCATCCGAGCACATATCCCTTCTCTCTTCGATTGCGAAAGTATCCTCATCCTCAGCTCTTCTCTCCCTAATTAAGAAGAGCAGAGACCCAAAGGATCTGATAGCTATTATCAGAGGATAGCATGACACTCACATTTCTTGGGGCTGCGCGCACTGTAACAGGCTCTTCATATCTCTTGGAGCACGAAGGATATACCCTTTTGATAGATGCCGGGATGCCGCAGGGCAGTGACAAAGAGAGCATAGGGCTCTCTTTGGCATTTAAGCCCAAAGACATCGACGCTGTGATTCTCACTCATGCCCACATGGACCATGCCGGTCGCCTTCCCCTTATGTATAAGGAGGGATATAGAGGAAGAATTTATGCAACCGATGCAACAAAGATGCTATCCAGGGTTATGCTTCTAGATTCAGCCAGAATTCAGGAGAGTGACGCAGAGACAAGGAATATCGAGCTTTTGAGGCTTGGAGAGGAGAAAGAGGAGCCGCTTTATACTGAAGACGACGCAATAAAGGCTATCTCCCTATTTAGGAGCACTCCATATAAAAAGAGGATAAAGCTCAATGATTCAATCTCATTTGAGCTGGTGGATGTTGGGCATCTTTTGGGGTCCTCAAGCGTGATAGTCTATATAAAGCTCAAAAGCGGCGAAGAGAGAAAGATCGTATTCTCCGGCGATATAGGAAACAAGAACCTTCCCATGCTCCGTGATCCGGAGTATATAAAGAGCGCCGACTTTGTGGTTATGGAGTCCACATACGGCGACAGAAACCAAGTAAGCTTCAATGAGACAATCAGAGATAGGGCAGAGAGGCTAGCAGAGATAATTGACCGTACCTTTAAGCGAGGCGGAAACCTCATAATTCCCTCCTTTGCAGTTGGCAGATCACAGGAGATTCTATACCTTTTGAGGCTTATCTCCGATAAGAAGATCCTTGACTATGAGATTCCGGTCTATCTGGATAGCCCGCTATCTGCTAAGGCAACAAGAGTCTATGGAGAGTGCATTAGGGGAGACTACTTTGATGAGGAAGCCATGAAGATGATAAGAGAGGGCATAAATCCCATACTCTTTAAGTCACTGAAGGTCATATCAAAATCTGAGGACTCCAGAAAACTCAACTATATAGATCATGGTATAGTCATTATCTCTACATCCGGTATGTGCGAAGCAGGCAGGATAAGGCACCATCTGAAGCATAACCTATGGAGAAAGGAGTGCACTATTCTCTTTGTGGGCTACCAAGGCGAGGGAACTCTTGGCAGGGAGATTCTCGATGGCGCTGAGAGAGTGGACATTTTCGGCGACGATGTCAGTGTCAGAGCTGAGATATGCCGCCTGGAAGGACTCTCGGGACACGCAGATCAAAAAGGCCTAATCAATTGGATTAGAGCCTTCAATCCTGCTCCACGGCACGTTTTTGTAACTCATGGCGAGATGAATGTCGCAGAGTATTTTGCCTCTCTTTTAAATAAGGAGTATAAGATAGCAGCCTATGCGCCTCGTCTTCATGAGACATTTGATCTTATAAACGATGAGCTTCCGCTTCAGGATGATACCAGTCTTAAAAATAAGACAAGCATTGACCTAGCGAATGCGCTTTCATCCCTTGAGTATTCCAAGAGTGAGCTCACTGAGCTTATAAAGAAGATCAAAGATAGGTCTGAGGAAATAGATTTCAAAAATGAAGATGAGGCTCTTAAGCTACTGAATTCTACAAGAAGACTGACTCAGGACATTGAGTCTATCAGAAGAAAGTGGAAGAAAGATCTAAAGGCAAAGAATTGAATTTTGAACTTTTTGAGTATGTGCAAAAAAGTAATGATATTTTTCATCAATCTTATTGAATAAAAATAATACTTCTGATATCGTACAATTCCGTTGGCGAAATTGATTTCGCTGACTCCGTTTTTTCCAAAGAGAGCGAAGGGGAGGGGAGAGAGGCGGGTAGCCTCGAGTCGATTCCGGCCTGCCTGTGAAA
>CANRIJ010000145.1 GCA_947630635.1 uncultured Spirochaetaceae bacterium
TCCTAGGTTTATTTGATTTGTGATACAATATTGAGGCCCGGCCACAGTGTGTTCGATTTGTTGGGGTCCTAGGTTTATTTGATTTGTGATACAATTCATACCTAATTACATCAGAACCATTCTGTGTTGGGGTCCTAGGTTTATTTGATTTGTGATACAATGCCGTCATGAGATTTTTCTTCATGGTGCTGGTTGGGGTCCTAGGTTTATTTGATTTGTGATACAATTAATTATTCGCAGGGTATCAATAGAATGTGGTTGGGGTCCTAGGTTTATTTGATTTGTGATACAATCAGTGTATTGAATAGTGTTTTTAAGATAGGGTTGGGGTCCTAGGTTTATTTGATTTGTGATACAATGGGAAAAGGCTATGCTAGGGAAGCAATAGAGTTGGGGTCCTAGGTTTATTTGATTTGTGATACAATGACATTGGCCTAATAGCCGTTACATTCTGTGTTGGGGTCCTAGGTTTATTTGATTTGTGATACAATGAACAATAAACGAAGGCTCATCTTGAACTGGTTGGGGTCCTAGGTTTATTTGATTTGTGATACAATTTGCCATGAGTAGAACAGCTTGCAAAGAGCGTTGGGGTCCTAGGTTTATTTGATTTGTGATACAATAAGAAATTAATTCATTTTTTAGATGATTGTGTTGGGGTCCTAGGTTTATTTGATTTGTGATACAATTAATAGATCCGTCCTATCAGATAGAGAGAGGTTGGGGTCCTAGGTTTATTTGATTTGTGATACAATTATTATTATTGCAAATATAAGTACAATCTCGTTGGGGTCCTAGGTTTATTTGATTTGTGATACAATATTGGGCAAATAAGTATTTGCCCAATATTTATTTATGAAAAAAATTTTGATAAAAATGCTTTATTTTTTGTTTTAATCTTTACTAAGTTGTGGTTTTTTGGATAAAATAAATTTATCACAAATTAAGTAAATCTAGGACTCGAATAAGACTCTTAGGTCGAAAAATGCCTCGAAAGGGGCTCATTTTTTTGTACTTTTGGTCAATCAAATAAAAGACCCTGTTCTGGAGGGAATAATTGCTTTCTTTTGCCTCCATAAAAAGTCTTGATCATTGAGAATTGCTTATCAGTTATGTGGAATATAGAGACTGTCCCATTTATTGGAACGAGTTCGCCTATTTTGGATGAAATAGTATCTGCTTGATCTTTTGAGGGAAAATATCTTGAGTAGAATGAGAGCTGGAACATAGTAAAGCCGTTGTCTAAGAGATCTTGGCGAAATCGTGTTGCTCTTCGTCTGTCTTCTAAAGTGAGTGTTGGAAGATCAAAGCCCACAAATAGCCACACTGCCTCATATGCTCCTATCGGCATTGTCAACAAGCTCCTTTGGGTAATCAATAGAGTTTGATGTGCGTTCTATATATTGGTAGTAATTGACAATATATTTATTGCAAGCCTCTGATAATTCGTATGTTTCTTTATTGATATTCACTGGAGTTTTCAAGAGGTTTATTAACTCCTTCTTGATTTCGGGAGTGAGTTCTGCTTTATCGTTATCGCTTAGAATCTGCAGGACTTTTCTGTCTGCTATGGGTCTCAATGGTTCCATTAGGTCATCTGCTAGTGCAAAAGAGTTGATTCTGTTCGAATGGTAAATGCTAATAGATGGATTTAGTCCATGGGCTACTATAGACCTGGCAATTAGGGATCTTATTATTGTGTAAGCATAATTTAATAGTGCATTCGTATTTTCGTCTTCATCTTTTCGTTTAAAATGGCTGCCAAATAACGCTTTAAAATAAACTGATGCAGATTGTGCTTCGATATTGGTGGAATCGCCGGATTTGATTCTCTTTATATTCTCTTTTAAAAAGAAAGCCTCTCTTCGGTGGAGCGTATCGTAGAGAAGCTTCATTTGTGCTTCAACTTTGGCCTTGATAATTATAGCCCAGGCTTGTTTTTTACGTGGAAGAGAGCAAAGATACTGTTTTTCTTCCTTTTTGGCAGAATCTATGTTTCCTTTGTAACTTAAGAGCATTCCTTTTGGTAGATGTTTTTCGTCGCAAATAGTTAAAGGTATGCAGTTTTCAGAAAGAGCTGATAGAAGCTCTTCTGAAAACATATTTCTATTGCCATGTGTGATTATTGAGTTAATATCGTCTAAGCAAACTGAGGTAGATATCTCTGGTGAAGACTCTTTAGAGATCTGTAGGTTTTTGTTTTTGATTCTAAGAGTATAACCTTCACCAGATATATCTATTATGCGCCACATTAGCTTCCGATTACCTTTGATCTATATGTAACTAAACCTGCAGGGCTGAGATTAATTTTTCTTATATTAAGTTTTTGCATATTGCTAAACATAAACCATCCATCTTGAGATCCTGTTGACTTTAAAATGTTTGATATAAATACTACTATGTTCTTTCCTTGTTCAGTAAACGAATCAACTTTAATAAAAGTTTTCATTGCTGGAGCATTTGGGTTATGGGCGTTTCTTGCATAGTCCCCTTTTTTGGAGGTTGGACTAATTATTGATTGGTCTATTTCAAGTATATCTCCTTGGTGAATTCGCTCTATGAGTTTGAAACCCTGTTTTTTGTAGTTGGGAATGTAGTTCTTATCCATTGCCTGAACTTTTCTAATGATTTCGCCCTTTAGTTCGCCCTTCTCATTTTTATAGATATCAAGAGAGAAGTTTGATCCGGTATCAAAAGCTGAGGATTTAGAATTTTCGCCAAATCTCTTCTTCACGAATACTTTGCCTCTTGTGTTATTGGTAAGAGACCAATAAAACCCTCCAATATTCTCCAAAACTCGCCTTAAGATAAGTTTTTCCGATAAAGTCATAGGCTTTTTGCCTTCTAGGATTTTCTTTTTGTTCTCTTCTTCAAGTTCTGTTTTTGCTTCTTCTCTGGCTTCAAGGGCAGCTTTGAATGCCGATTCATTGTGCCTAAGCATTTTCTCGATTGTTGCCTTCTCTTCATCATTAAGCCATACAGGAACTTTGAATTTATTTGTTATCGATTCTAGCGCTGAAGAATTGCTTCCGGTAAATGTGCTGAAAGATGATGTTGATAGCTTCTTCTTGTTGGCAAACACTAGATCATCGCCATGCTCAAAGAGAACTGAGTATTGGGTTGCTTTTAGAAGCTCTCCATTTCTATCATTATCTATTTTTCTGCTTACGTAGGTTTTGTAGAAGATGAAATCGGATAGGTATTTTCTGAATTCGTCTTTCTGCTCTGTTTTAGAGAGTTCGCTACCTGTTTCTTTGTAATATCTTGGAATAGGTATTCTTCTAGATAACTCGTAGGCGTCTCTTCCTTTTCCTGAGTACGTATTGATCATTTTGATGACAGAACGGGTAGAGTAGGCTGCTACTA
>CANRIJ010000146.1 GCA_947630635.1 uncultured Spirochaetaceae bacterium
TCAGGCAGCTCAATTGACTTTAAAAGGGAGGCATTCTTAAACGCATGGCTTTCTATCTCCCGAATGCCCTCTTGAAGCACAACACTGGAGATCTCCTTGGAGTCTTGAAAAAGAGAGTCTCCGACCCTCACTGCCCTCTTCTCATCGATCTCTACTGGGTTTTTGAAGAATGACACCTGGTCTCTATTAGCTATTCTCTTTAGAGTGCCATCCTCACTCATAATAAGCTCACTCTTATCTTTGAATACAGAGCGAGAGGAGGTCTTCTTCCTCTCTCCGATTCTGTATGCATAGACTCCAAATTCGCTTATATCCCTCTGAGACATTCCAGTCTAATGCTACCACTTGAGAATTATTTACAGCAACCGAAGAAAATGGGGGCGAAAAGGAGTCATATCTTCTTTAAAAGAGGAATTCCTCTATTTCCTCTAAAATCGACTCCTGGGGAATAATCTTCAGATTCTCCCCGGTTTTAAGCGCATTCTGAATTACTATTCCGTAATTTGCCGTCTTTATCCTCTTATCAGAGAGTATGACAACTCCCTTGTCATTCTCGCTTCTTATAAGCCTTCCAATTCCCTGCTTTAGGCGCAGTATGCAATCGGGAAGGGCAAGGGAGAAGAATGGGCTTCCGCCATTTTCGCTTATGTCATTCATCCTTGCCTTGAATATAGGGTCAGTTGGCGGCGTGAAGGGAGGACGCGCGATAATCAGAAGCCTAAGAGAGCTTCCTTGGACATCGACCCCCTCCCAAAAGGAGCTAGTTGCAAATAGAGAGGAGTTCTCATCCTCCTTGAACTCCCTTAAGAGAGTTGCTTTTTGGGCATTTTTATCCTGAATCAAGAGCTTATGCCTAGTACCGATGGCATCATAGACTCCCTTATAGACCTTCGTCATCATGTCAAAGCTGGTAAATAGAACTAGTGCCCCGCCATCTGATACATCGATTGATGATGAGGATAAGAGAGTGAGATACCTATTGTACTCATCATCGGGCTCTCCATTCTGAGGGCAGCTAACGCCATCTGAGGGAATATAGATTCTCAGGTTGCTCTCATAGTCAAATGGAGATTTGTAGACTCTGAATGCTGCATCCTCCCTTATTCCACTGAGACCTGATCTCTCTATAAAGTAGGTAAAATCCCCATCTATTGACAGAGTTGCAGATGTATATATAACCGACTTCAGAGGATAGACTAAATATCTCTCGAGAAGCGGCCCCGTCTTCATAGGGGCAATCTTAATCGATATATTCCCCTTATATACCTCTATATAGGGAATCTTCTCTCCAAATTCATCAAATGCGAGAAACTCAGAGAGTGCAAGGGAGAGATTTGACAGCTCTAAAAAGTAGTTCTTGAGGATAATCACATGCTGATCCACTTCCTCGGAGAGATTGAGAGCTACAGAGGTATATATACTTCCAATGAAATCACAGAGCTCATTGCCCTTTTTCTTATATAAATCGCCGAATGAAACGAAAAAGTCTCTTTCAAGAAGGAGGCTGTTCTCTTTTTCAAAGAAGGAGCTGTCTCGCCTTGAGCTCTTTGATAGGAGATAGCTCTCCACTGCCCCTCTGAAAGCGCTATCAAACTCCCTTGAAAGGCTCTTTAGCCTATCGAGGTCTCGAGCTGTCTTCTCAATGATCTTCTTATCCTTGATATAGGCCTTCACTCTCTCCAAAAGGGACGCCTTATAGCGAGACTTGTCCCTTCGCTTTGAGATTCGGTCTATATAGTAGATCAGAGACGAGCGAGAATACTCAGAAGAGAAGCACTTTGTTGCCTGCTCCTCAATATGGTGAGCCTCATCGACAACAAGGTATGAATAATATGGAAGTACTGAGTTAGAATCAGAGTCAAAGCCCGAGTCGAATTTCTCTATTGAATCCAGTAGCATCAGAGTCTGGTTCGTCACAATAAGAGAGGCTTTCTTTGCCCTCTCTCTTGCCCTCAAAAAGTAGCATTCTCCATTTTTATAGTATGGGCAGAGACGAGAGGTGCACTCTTCATATTCTGAGGCATATTGAAGGAGAAAGAGGGCAAGGCTCTTATCGCCCACTTCGGGAATTGCTCCAGTTTTAGTGGTATTGAGAAACTCATTGGTCTTAATAATAAAATCATCCTCTCCAAAGGATAAGAGAGTCTCCTCCCTCAATGCCTCAAAAAGGCGCCTTTGGCATATGTAGTTCTTTCTGCCATATAGAAGCGCCACCTCAAGGCGATCCATATCCAAGGCCTCTTTGATTATAGGAATGTCCTTCTCAAAGAGCTGGCTCTGCAGAGCCTGGGTGCTGGTGGCAATTACAGCCTTCTCGCCAGGGCTCTCCTTAAGGGCCAGAAAGAGAGCAGAGAGGTACGAAAAGGACTTTCCGATTCCAGTTCCCGCCTCTATAGCTGCCTTTCCGTCGTTTACGAGGGAGGTATAAATGACCTGAGCCATCTCCTCCTGGTCTTCTCTATAGGCATAACCGGGGAGTATGTCACTTAGCCTTCCGCCAAGACCAAACAGATCCTCAATCTCTATCACTTTGGTCTCCCCATTCGCTTAATTTCCTGTGTATTGTCTTTCGCCCTATTTTCAAAAGCTCTGCTGCCTTGCTCTTATTTCCCTTTGAGAGTCTGATTGTCTCATAGATTGCTCTCTTTTCTATCTCCTCAAGACTAAGGGGAAGCTCCAATGACAATATGTTATCCCCAGCCTTCCCCTTTACGCTCTCAGGAAGGTCCTCCCATTCGATTCTATCAGAGTGCGAGAGGACAACAGCCGACTCTATTGCATTTCTGAGCTCTCTGATATTGCCAGGCCATGAGTAAGATATAAGCGCATTTCTTGCCCTCGGGGAGAGGCCTTTTATATTCTTCTTGTCCTCTTTTCTGAATTCGCTGAGAAATTCGTTAATCAGCAGCTCAATGTCCCCCTTTCGCTCTCTTAATGGGGGTACATTAATCTCAACTACAGCAAGGCGGTAGTACAGGTCCTCTCTGAATGCGCCCTTTCTGACCTCCTCCAAGAGGTCTTTATTGGTGGCAGCGATTACTCTTACATCAACGCTTATGCTCTTTTCAGATCCAACCCTCTCAAAGGTCCTCTCCTGAAGCACCCTCAAAAGCTTTACCTGTGTGGATTTATCGATCTCTCCAATCTCATCTAAAAAGATAGTTCCGCCGTCAGCTAGCTCAAAGCGGCCCTTCCTCTCAGAGACGGCACCTGTAAAGGCCCCCTTCTCATGCCCAAAGAGCTCTGACTCCAATAGGCTCTCTGAGAGAGATGCGCAATGCACCTTCACAAAGGGCTTATCGGACCTATCGGAAAGAGAGACGATTGCATCTGCAACAAGC
>CANRIJ010000147.1 GCA_947630635.1 uncultured Spirochaetaceae bacterium
CTCTAGAAGAAAGTGAACTTGTTCTTGTACTCGATTCTCTCTCCTTTTTTCAGCAGCTTGGTCTCCTCCATATTCTCTATATCCTGGGTTCGTGTCTTGTCTCCGAAAGAGAGCATCGGCTCTATGCAGAGAAAGCCCTCTTTGTCTGGAACTGCTGTCCAGATTGTGAGGGTGGAGAAGTCTCCCATTGTCACCTCAACTCCGTGCTCTCCCTTTAGAGAGTAGAGCCTTACTCTATCGGATTCTACATTGTCGAGTATGATTGCGCCACGCTTGAACATCTCTTTCTTTAGGTGGATTTCCCTGCCGTCAACGAAGTTATCCGTATACTCAAAGACCCCGTCTACAGGCTCCTTTCGTGTCAGTCTCTCGCTTCTCTCAAGCTCAACTATATAGTCATCTACGCTGGCGTCTTTCCCATTCATCTCAAGAGAGAAGGCAGGATGCCAGCCGTATGTGTAGTATAAATCGTCCTTTGCCTCTATTTTTGCCTTGGCCTCATAGCCATTTTTCAAGAGAGTATACGTGACTGTAAGAGAGAAGCCCCAAGGATAGTACTTTTTTTTGATCTCCTCTGTATCCTCTAGGCGGAATGTCAGGTAGTCATCTCCCTTTTTCAAAAGCTCGAACTCGGTATCTCTTGCAAAACCGTTATTTGGCATATCATAGAGTCTGCTCTCTGCCTTGATTTTGGAGTCCTTGGTCGGTCCGATCATCGGAAAGAGAAGGGGTGCTCTTCTGGGCCATGAGGGCTTTCCGCTCCAGATATACTCGACTCCATTGAGTATGAAGCTCTGAGGCTCTGCGCCTAATGTTGATACAGTTAGCCTTGCACTGTCGTTTTTGATTTCGTAATTCATGATTTCTCCTCTGATTTTTTATTCTAAAACAGAATTGTGGGTTATTTTAAGAGTGTCATGAAAATAGCGATGTTTGATACTAAGCCCTATGATAGGGAGTTCTTTGATGAGACTAATGGCGGCAGGTACGCCATTAAGTATTTTGATTCTATGCTCACTCGGGAGACAGCAACGCTCTCTAGGGGCTTTGAGGTAGTTATTCCCTTTGTAAATGACGACCTCTCAAAAGAGACGCTCGAGAAGCTCAAGGATGAGGGAGTGAGGCTCATAGCCCTAAGGTGCGCGGGATTCAATAATGTGGATCTCAAGGCAGCAAGGGAACTTGGGATTACTGTTGTGAGGGTTCCTGCATACTCGCCGCATGCAGTTGCAGAGGCGGCATTTGCAATGCTCTTGACGCTAGACAGGAAGCTCCAGCATGCATATGTAAGAACCAGGGAGTTCAATTTCTCGCTAAATGGCCTAGTGGGCTTTGATCTATATGGAAAGACTGTGGGAGTAATTGGAAGCGGAAAGATAGGAAGATGCTTTATAGATATTGCCAAGGGCTTTGGGATGAGAGTTTTGGCATATGACCCCTTCCCACAGGAGATAGAGAATGTAGAGTGGCCAGGGCTCGATGGCCTCTTTCAAGAGAGCGATATAATATCGCTTCATTGCCCGCTTACCAGGGATACGCTTCATATTATCGACAGGGACTCCATTGCCCTTATGAAGAGGGGAGTTGTGATTATAAACACCTCCCGCGGAGCACTGATTAGAAGCGATGATCTATTAGAGGGGCTTAAGTCAAAGAGAATAGGCGGGGCTGCCCTTGATGTCTATGAGGAGGAGAGCGAGGTCTTCTTCTCTGACAACTCAGAGCTTGGCATAGACGATGATATTCTCGCTCGTCTGATATCAATGCCGAATGTCCTTGTAACTGGCCATCAGGCATACCTGACTCGAGAGGCTCTTAAGAACATTGCAGATGATACTTTGAAGAATATTGATGCATATCTTGATGGAAAACCTCAGAATGTTGTAAATCAGGCTTCTTGATAATTCGTGGGAAACTAGTCATAATCGCAATTACGGGTCCTTAGCTCATCTGGATAGAGCATGTGCCTTCTAAGCACAGGGTGGCAAGTTCGAGCCTTGCAGGACCTAGCGGGCACTTAGGTGCCCATTTTTTATCTAGACGAAAATCTCGCGCGTCTCAATGTCCCTCTCTCCAGAACCGAGAGTGCTCGTTTTATTTGAGTATCTGTAGTAGATTGGGTCTTTTTCCTTTGTCTCAATCGGTGTGACAAGACTGATATAGGCAATGCCATTTATCGTCTTCTCAGTCGAGTACTCCCCAGATCCCAGCGATACTCTCTCTATGACAGTTGTCTTCTCATTTACGCTTCTTGAGTTTGTGACACTCTCAAAGGCAATAATAAGCCCCTTTACATTGAGCCCTACCCTAAGGGAGGTTCCTCCAAAGAATCTCAGCATGAAGCCGGTGTCTAGGTCATAGCCTCCAGATAGCTCGAATATATTTCTCATGAAGATCTTGTTTGCAGAAAGCGAGGAGTTATTTGCTATCTCAAATGAGAGGCCGAGCCCTATATACCAAGAGAGAGAGCTATCAATAAATACTCTAAAGGCGGTCCCTATAGTCAAGGCTGCCTCATAGTCCTTGTAGAGCCACCTGGAGAATGCGCTATCCGGATTCGGTGCGCTATCAGTGTTGAGATTTGAAATTGATAGGGGCGACTCTCCGTCCTCTAATATATCCTCGCCTGATGTATCGAGCCCTATTTTCTTAATCGGGCCATTTATGTTTATGAGCTCTGCCACTGTTGAGTATGGCGCATTGAAACCCAGGCGAAGATAGAGCCCAGCCTTTGAGTCCTTTTTCCAGTAGGCATAGCCTGTATAGTCCATTGAGATGGCATTCTTAGAGCCTTTCGTCAGAGAGTCTTCCAAAGTGGGAAAGAAGGTAAAATCGTGGCTCTCTTCTTCTGAGGCATAGAGATATGAGAGCGCAAATAGAACCACGACTATGATCCGCCCCATTCTCTTCATAGCCGAAATATAATAAGATACGGAGGCAAAAAAAATAGTCGGGATGAATGGACTCGAACCATCGATATCTTGCTCCCAAAGCAAGCGCCATAGCCGCTAGGCGACATCCCGAACTCAAAAAAGTATAGGAAAAAACAAGTTGTGAGGTCAATAGAGAAATTAATTTATGAATCTCTCGATAGATATTATGAGAAAGACATCGAGTTCCTGAAATCCGATGATCCCTTTGAGTTCTTTGTGATGGTCATACTCTCTCAATCCTCGACTGATAAGAGGGCCATGGAGAATGCAAAGCTCCTATTTGAGAGGTATAAAGGCGCTAAGGAGCTTTGTAGGGCAGATGAGAGCGAGATTGAGAGAATAATATACTCCTCGGGG
>CANRIJ010000148.1 GCA_947630635.1 uncultured Spirochaetaceae bacterium
ATTACAGGCGAGAGCGCCTCGATATCCCTGACAAGCTTCTCAAACTGCTCGGGGTATAGCGACTGAGGTCCATCAGAGAGAGCCCTATCGGGATTATCGTGTACCTCCACTATAAGCCCCGATGCGCCTGATGCAATTAGGGCAAGGGCCATAGGAGATACCATGTCTCTTATTCCAGTCGCATGAGATGGGTCTCCAATTATCGGAAGGTGCGTCAGTTTCTGTATTACAGGTACTGCAGAGCAATCAAGTGTATTTCTCGTGGCTCTCTCGTATGTTCTGATGCCCCTCTCACATAGGACTATCTGATCTGTTCCAGATGACATGAGATACTCGGCAGCCATAAGCCACTCCTCGATAGTCGCACTGATTCCGCGCTTTAAGAGCACAGGCATTCCGGTCTTGCCAACTCTCTTCAAGAGCTCAAAGTTCTGCATGTTTCTCGCGCCAATTTGGAACATATCGACATAGGATGACATCATCTCAACGTCATTTGGGCTTACGCACTCAGAGGTTATAGGCATCTCAAACTCATCTCCTGCCCTTCTCAGAAGCTTGAGGCCCTCCTCTCCAAGACCCTGGAAGGCATATGGACTGGTTCTTGGCTTAAATGCGCCGCCTCTGAGCATTACAGCCCCAGACTCCCTTACCTTCTCTGCAATACGCATTATCTGATCATAGGACTCAACTGCACAGGGACCGGCAATTACAGAGACTCTATTGCCTCCAATTTTCACCCTGCCAACACTTACTATCGTGTCTTCTTTTTTGAGCTCTCTAGACGCAAGCTTGTAGGGCTTTGAGATTGGAATGACCTTGCTAACACCATTCATCAGCTCTAGTGAGCGCGGATCGACAGAGGCGCTTCCCACTGCTCCGATGACAGTATCGCTTGCCCCAACAATCTCTTTTACCAAAAAGCCCTTTTCCTTTAGAAAAGACTCTATTTTAGCTTTGTCTTCGCTGGAAATACCCTGTTTGAGAACTATAATCATAGGAAGAAATGCTATCTTTTAAAGGAACTTCATTCAACATATGAGACTTGCAGAAGAGTATTTAGATGCTATTTATGAGGAATTTGAGGAGACTCTTGAAAAAGAGGGAAAGGGGCTTCCAGCGGTATCCGAGATCGCATATGACACCACTGACCCATTTCTTGTTCTGATCTCAACCATACTCAGCCTAAGAACACGAGATGATATGACACTCTTGGCATCAAAGACTCTCTTTGAGAGAGCCGATACTCCGGAAAAGATAGACGCTTTGGAGACAGAGGAGATCGAAAGACTCATATCAAAATCGGGATTCTATAAGAGAAAGGCAATTCAAATAAAGAAGATATCCAGAATACTGATTGATAAATATCAATCAAGAGTGCCATCAACCATGGAAGACTTGATGGCGCTACCAGGGGTAGGACTCAAGACTGCATCGCTTGTTCTGAATCTCGGCTTCAACATAGATGCCATATGCGTAGACTGCCATGTGCACCAGATATCAAATAGGCTTGGCTGGGTTAAGACAAAGAGTCCCGAAGAGACAGAGAAAGAGCTGAGAAAAATACTGCCCAAGCGCTTTTGGATATCTCTAAACGAGCTTTTGGTGCGCTATGGGCAGCATATCTGCGTTCCCATCTCCCCATGGTGCTCAAAATGCAAAGAGGAGATAAGGTGCCCCAAAGTGGGCGTGAAGAAAACGCGCTAGCCTATTTCTTCTTGACAACAGAGAGAATTGCCTCTGCAGAGACCTTATAAACACAGCTTAAGATAAGAAGGTGGTAGATAAAGTTCTCTGTCCAGACAAACCACATTGTCCCCTTGGTGTGTTTGCATCCATATACAAAGTCAGCAAATATAATCACCAAAATCCAGACGATGAATATACAAATCATCGACCATGTTGAAAATGCTTTAGGCAGCTTTGAGTAGAAAATAGGGATTATCACCAAAATACCAGAAGCAAAGACGATGATTCCAAGAATGATAGAAAATGCCTGTGAGTCAAATGCCCTGTAAAGAGCATTGTCGCCAAAGCTTCCCATTCCCTCAATTCCGATGCAAATAAATAGACATCCAACCAGAATTCTCAATAGAAAATCGCCAGCTGGAGTGCTTTTCTGAGCCATTGATTGACCTCCATTAGCCTCAAAATTAAATTATTCTTGATGATACGGCTTTTAGTCTTTTTGGGAAACCCGGGCAAAGAATACGAAAGAACCAGGCACAATAGCGCATTCATGCTCTATGATGCTCTATTTCCAGACTCGGATTTCCAGATGAAGTTCCACTCCAAATACACAGAGAGAAATGGAGTGAAGATGCTAAGGCCGGTAACATACATGAATCTATCGGGAAAAGCGGTAAGAGAGGCTTCGGCATTCTATAGGATCTCTCCTGAGGAAATACTGGTTGTTCATGATGATATCAATCTCCCATTTGGAGAGGCCAAAGTGCAAATAGGCGGCTCGATGAAGGGACACAATGGACTTAGAAATATCCGCGATGAGATCAAGAGCGACTCTTTTATGAGGCTGAGAATCGGAATCGGAAGACCAGTTTATGGCGATGTATCTTTATATGTAACCTCCCCATTTGCCAAAAATGAGCAAGAAGAGCTTCCACTGATCTTCCAAAAATGCAGAGATCTTCTAAAAGAGGCTGGCGCCATCTAAGAATCCCTCTGCAAATAACAATTTTGCCTTTTTGAAGTTATAATTCATATTGTAAGAAGGGTAAGTCATGACAAGAGAAGCTAATAGGGATTTCAGAATCGCTGAAATCACCAGAAAATCCATCAAAATCAATGGTCCTCTTTTTCCAACAGAGAATGGAGTCTCGTCTTTCTACAGAGAGGCTGTAGAACTCGCATACAAATACAACGAGGAGGCAAAAACCAAGGATCCAAATGGCAAGAGAGTCTCTGCTGGGAAGCTCAATGCAAGCGCTGTGCTTCATATGGCATACCAAATGGTTCTTACATATCTACTGGATGACGAGGGAAAGAGCGACTTCTTCACAAGGAGAATAGGAGCTATTGAGGATAACAAGACTCTCAAGGACGCACTCTCTTTTTTCAATGACAACTTCCCCTCCGAGATTCTCAATAGCAAGAGGAGAAACATATCTCCAATGAAATACACAGAGGAGAATATGAGAGGCTTCTTCATCTATCAGGTAATGATTCAGAACCCGGCTCTTCTAAAGGCTACAAAGCCCTTCATAGATCCAAGCGGACTTAATATTCCTGAGGCCTTCAGAGCCCTATCCTCAATA
>CANRIJ010000149.1 GCA_947630635.1 uncultured Spirochaetaceae bacterium
TCGGAGGCGCAAGCGTCAATAATGGAGCCTCTTCCTATACACTCGATTTTCCAAGCGGATTGGTAATGGAGCCTCCTATGATTCCCGATGTTGATACACGAGGCCTTATCTATGAATATGCAGCACTTGGGAAGCCGGTGTTGAATCTTCTCAATGTAAGGGGACTGGCACAGGAGAATGGAATACCATTTGATCCAGTTCCTCTTCCTGCGCCTGGAACAAGCAAGGTATATACGGATTTTGGCTATAACAAATGGATAATCGGAGTATCTCTAGGACTTACTCTTGCTCTTTTAGTAGTCTATTGGCTCTTAAGAAGAAGATGGAAAAGAAAGTAGGGAGACTCTCTTTTAAGATTGTCATTCTTCTGCTTGCACTCTCTATCAGTGCATATTCAGCATATATTTTTTTAAGTCAGCGATATACATATGATGTAGTCTATCCCTCTTCGTCCTTTACCGAGCTGAGGCATCTGTCTGATTATAACCCCATGCTGAAAGGAACCTTTTATGACTCTCCCGTCTTTGTCTTTGACTCTGGCGTAGAGGGAGAGAATGTTATGATTCTCGGGGGAACACACCCTAATGAGGTTGCTGGGGTTCTCTCATCCTATTTTGCAATTGAGAATGCCGTGGTTGAGAGTGGAAAGCTTATAGTTGTTCCAGTTATCAACTTCAGTGGGCAAAGCGCAACTGAGAGCGGCAAGGCAAGCTATCCCTATTACCATGTTGGAGATAGAGAGTTTAAGGCAGGCTCTAGGATAATGAGTCCCCTTGATTCTTGGCCAGATCCTCCGATTTTTGTACAGCTTCCATCTAAGGTCCATCTTGGAAGCGATGAGGCAAGGAACGTCAACAGGAGCTACCCTGGAATGAGCCCTGTTCCAGTAAGTGAGGTGGCAAAGGGGGTAATGTCAATCTTAAAAGAAGAAGAGATTGATATGGCGTATGACCTTCATGAGGCCTCTGTAACCTATCCGGTAAATAGGGTTATCATCTCCAATCAGGATGGGCTTGATGCAGCCTTCCTTGCAGCGATGATGATGGAGGGAGAGGGCCTTACAATTTCAACAGAGGCCTCTCAGCCTGGAAATACAGGGTATTCTCATCATGAGTGGGGAGAGGTTGATGGGGTTATCCCATTCTTGATTGAGGTTCCATCGCCAACTGTTGATAGAATCCAAGGACCCCTTACCGAGCGCTTGATTCTAGATGGAAAAGACGAATTCCTTGTTAAGGTCAATGAGCTTGGATTTGCTTTTGGAAACTACAGCGAGGATGGAATATCGCTTGATAAGAGAGTTGCTCTTCATGTTGATGCGATACTAAATACGTTTCTTGCAGCTGAAGCTCTTATGATTAAGGATCATATTGGAATAACGCTTCCAACTGGTCCAGATATTCTCTCCAATGGTCTTGATTTTTATTTTGAAAAGGCAATAAGCGATAATCCTATAAAGGTAAGATAGATTTAAATAGTGTTAATATATTAACAGATTGTAAAAATAATAACAAAAATAGGGTAAAGTACTTTACCTTAAATTCTTTTATATGTACTCTTTAAAACCGTATTCGAAAAGGAATAGCACTATGGAAAAGATAAAGGTTGCGGTTATAGGTGCAACTGGCGCAGTAGGTCAGGTATTTATGTGGATGCTCTCAAATCATCCATGGTTTGAGCTTAGCTATGTAACGGCATCAGCTGCCAGAGTTGGCCAGGAGTATGCCCAGACAGTTCACTGGGTTATGCCATTCGAGATGCCAGAAGAGATAAAGAAGATGGTAGTTAAGGAGTTTAACTACAAGAGCATGAAGGAAGAGGGAGTGAGAATTGTATTCTCGGCTCTTCCAGCAGCAGTCGCTCAGGAGGCTGAGCCGCAGCTTAGGTCTCAGGGATTCTATGTATTCTCAAATGCTGCTGCTATGAGATATGACTCAAATGTTCCTATTCTTATCCCTGATACCAATGTAGAGCAGCTGGATCTGATAAGAGAGCAGGGCTATCCTCAGACAGGTTTCTGTGTAACAAACGCAAACTGCGTGACAACAGGACTGGCAATGGCACTTGCTCCTCTTAGAAAATTCGGAATTAAGACTATTACAATCAACTCATATCAGTCCGTATCTGGTGCAGGATATCCTGGTCTTTCATCTTTTGATATCACTGACAACTGCATCCCATTTATTAAGGGCGAAGAGGAGAAGATCGAGAAGGAAGTTAAGAAAATCCTCTCAATTAATCCAGATGTATATGCATATACAGTGAGAGTCCCCGTGATGTTTGGGCATCTTGAGACTATATGGCTGGATCTTGAAGAGGATGTAGAGCTCGAGGACATCGTCGATGCATGGAATAATTTCAAAGAAGTGCAGGACCTTCCATCTACCCCAAAGCAGCCCATTGTCTACTCTGACGAGCCAACCTTCCCACAGCCAAAGTATGCTTTCTGGGGAGATCCAAAGGGAATGGTCGTCTATACAGGAAGACTCAAGAAGAAGAACGGCAAGATCGGCTTTTGCCTCTTGGTAAATAACATAGTAAAGGGTGCAGCGGGCGGATCTATACAGAATGCTGAGGCTTTTGTCTCACGCTATGGTATTAAATAGAATGCATTGTAATGAGGGGCTGAGGCCCCTCTTTTTGTTATTGTAAAATTTTTTCTCGTATTGAAGAAAAATCACATCTGAAGATTGCCTCCTTGCCCCTTTATTGCTTCTTTAAGGGTATGAGAAGAAGCGTTTTAAAAGAATCAGAGAGAACTTACAGAAGGGGCATAAAAGAGTATTTGAATGGAAGGGCAGATGAGGCATTTGAGTCTCTCAAAGAGTCTTTCTATTCAAGGTTGTCCCATAGCGAGAGTGAGTCTGATGAATTCAAGGCCTTCTTCTCCTATCAGCTGTCGTGCTATTTCATGAGCAAGGAAACGATGGCTATTTCTTTACAGGAAGGAGATATGGTTAGCGATTTGATCCAGGCCAAATACCACGAAATCGATGATTATTGCTCATCATCTCCATTTAGGATCACCCTTGAGGGAAGACTCAACCTTTTAGAGAACGCAGAAATGCTCTTCCCAGCCGAGAACGCATCAATATTCGAAGAAGAAGTCTTAGAGAGAGTCTCAAAGTAATAAATCCATAAATTTGGCATGCTTTCTGCAAAACTCCAGGTGAGAACAGTGAGAGGAGAGAGATATATGGAAGCCGAGATGATGGATATGGAGATTGAGAGGG
>CANRIJ010000150.1 GCA_947630635.1 uncultured Spirochaetaceae bacterium
GCGTCCATGGAGTTGTTGTCCATGCCAAGAAGTAGGTATTCTCCTCTCCATCCTTTTTGAATCTCACTGTTACGGCTGGATCAGTTACATCTTTATATCCACCCAGGTTTACTTCCATATTTGAAAGAGGAGATGCAAGCTTAGGCGAGTAAGGAAGAACATTGTAGCCCTCGTAGATAAGACCATCGTCATAGAGAGTCTTGAAGGCCCACCAAACGGACTCCATGTAGCTTTTGTCCATGGTTCTATAGCCATTTTCAAAATCCACCCAGCGTCCCATTCTATCGATTGCCTTCTTCCACTCAGATGTATATCGAAGAACGATCTTCCTGCACTCTTCATTGAACTTGGCAACCCCATACTCGATTATATTTCTGTGACCCGAAATTCCGATGGTCTTCTCCATCTCGCTCTCAACCGGCAGTCCATGGCAGTCCCATCCGAATCTTCTTACGACCTTATGTCCTCGCATTGACTGATAGCGAGGAACTGCATCCTTAATAGTTCCAGGAAGCATATGGCCAAAGTGCGGAAGACCAGTTGCAAAGGGAGGGCCATCATAAAATACGAATTCGCTCTTCTCATCTCTAGAGTCCACAGATTTTCTGTAGATATCGTTTTCTTTCCAAAACTTCAGTATCTCTTCTTCTTTCTTTGGGAAGGAGACATTCTTCTCAACGGGTTTAAACATATTTTCTCCTAGAGTATTCTCTTACTAATTTGTTTTTGTGAAAACCAATATAGCGCTATTTTCTTCTGGAATGATAACAGTAAGCCTATTTCCCATAGCATAGAAGACTACGCTTTTTAAGTCCTTGAGCTCAGAATCCTCAAATGAGAGGCTCATCTCATTCCCGCTAATGCCGACTATCTTTCCATCCTCGCTCTCAGAGTCCAGAATTACAGTCACATCCTCAGAGTTTATGACAAGGGTCGTGCCATCGTCTGATGACCAAACTCCATTTAAGTTCACAGGAACCGCGACTTTGGCATCCTCGGATGTGCTGCTTAAAGAGATAGCAGTCTCAGAGGCACTTGAGCTTGAGATAGGCATTCTCTCTGAGTCTACCCTAATCATGTCATAGCTACGTGCAACACTTGTTACCATCCTCAGCTTTCTCTCGCCGCTTATTCTATCGGTTACGAAGGATATATTCACATTCTCAGACCTGCTAGGTCCAAAATACTCATCGACGATCTCATCCTCATTGAGGTCCTTAAAATGCAGAGAATTTCCGCTTAGAGTGTATTTTCCGCTCTTTTTAAAGACTGGCTGCTCACGAGTGCCGAATTCCTCATAGTAGTATGTACCATTTTCATTGAGAGTAAAGAATATACCAGAGCCATTTTCTCTTTGGTAAAGCCAAGAGCCGTATACTTCCTCTGGCTTTACCTTTTCAGCTCCAAGCATGCCAAGGGTATTGCAAGCAGTAATGGATACAACAGATAGAGCCAAGGAGAGCCAAAATAGAGTCAAACTGATTTTTTTCATATAGAGAATGTATCATGAAGAGACCTTTTCTGTTAATCTGAACAGAGTGTTTTACTCGGTCAATGAGAGTCTAAAAGAACTCTCTGAAATCTTCTTAAGAGAGGGTTTTCATCTCTACGTAGTTGGCGGTGCAGTCAGAGACTACATCATCGGAAGAAAAAACGGCGATGTGGATCTGACAACTGACGCACTTCCCGCTGACATGAAGAAAATGTTCAAAAAGACCATAGACACAGGTATCAAGCACGGAACAGTTACCATACTCTTCAAGGGAAAACACTACGAAACGACAACATTCCGCCTTGATGGAAAATACCTTGATAGCAGACACCCCGACTCTGTTTCCTTTACAAAAGACCTATCAGAGGACCTAAGGCGCAGAGACTTCACGATAAACGCAATGGCTGCACACCTTCCAAGCGGAGAGATAATAGATGAGCATGGAGGCATAGAGGACATCAGAAGGAGAGTTATCAGAGCAATTGGCGATGCGCATGAGCGCTTTGAGGAAGACGCTCTTAGAATTCTCAGAGCCTCGCGCTTTTCCAGCAAGCTTGGCTATGACATTGAAGAGAATACCATGAAGGCTATGAGAGAGTCTTCTCAGAGCATTCTCAGAGTATCTCACGAAAGAATAAAAGAGGAGCTCTTCTCTCTAGCTGGCGGAGACTATCCTGACTATGGAATAGACTCTCTTTATAGTTCAAATGCACTCAGCTCTCTCTTTCCAAAGCTAAGCGAAAAAATCGACTCAAATAGCCTTAAATGCCTCAAAGAGGAGCTAATCAGAGCACGCGATCTCAAGCTGGAGAATGCAGCAAAAATGGCGGTTCTTTTCTATAGAGATGCAGAAAGAGTCGGAGACTATCTCGACTTTCTGAAATGCTCAAACTATGAAAAAAGCCTTATCTCCACATTCGTCGATAACTCAGATGTTGATTTGAGAGAGCTCAAAACCAAAGGAGATATAAGGCGCTTTATAAATAGAATCGGAGAAGAAAGAGTCCTTCAATTTATAGACTTCATTGCTGCAATAAGAAGTAAAAGAGACAAGGACAAAGAGGATGAAATCAGAGAGGAGCTTAGTTCAGGACATCCAAGGAAAATCTCAAATCTGGCTATAGGCGGAAATGATCTGATTCTTCTTGGCTACTCGGGAAAAGAAATCGGAGAGATGCTCTCGTCTCTCCTTGATAGAGTCATAGAAGACCCAAGCCTAAACAGCAAAGAGAGACTAACTCTACTCTCTCTCGAGTCCAAGCTCAATAAGCGCTGACTTCGCAGCATTCTGCTCAGCGTTCTTCTTGCTATTTCCCCACTGAGGCTCAAACTCTCTCCTGCCAAGCACTGCCCTTACCAAAAAGCTCTTCATATGCTCGGGACCCTCAGTCTTCAAAAGCATATACTTTGGGTTATCGCCAGTCTTCTTCTGATAGTATTCCTGAAGTCGGCTCTTGTAGTCCTTAAATGTATATGAGCCTGAGGATATCTCATCCATCTGCTTTGGTATAAATGAGAGAATGAATTCTTTAGCCTTGTCGTAGCCCGAGTCAAGATAGAGTGCTCCAATAAAGGCCTCGAGTGCATCTGCTGCAATTGCCTTCTTCTCTCTCCCGCCCTGAGCCATCTCGCCCTTTCCCAAGAGAATCAGCTTATTGAGCCCAATTGAGAATGCAACCTCAGAGAGGCTCTCCTCTGAGACTAAAAGAGATATC
>CANRIJ010000151.1 GCA_947630635.1 uncultured Spirochaetaceae bacterium
AAGGGCGTTTTTTGTCCAGCTTAGGAGTCCGCTTCCTACGCTGCTTGTTCTGGGATCGATGAGTATTACCTTGTCGTCGTACTTTTCATCTGTGAGGTCCTCTAGGCTCTCAGGCTTATCTATGCCCGATTGAGTATCGTATACAAATGCGAAGGTTCCCCAGTCAAATGGAGTGAGTCTGAACTCCTTATCGAAGATGATGTCTTCTCTGATGGTGTCTGCATACTGTGACTTATATGGAGAGAATAGATTCAAAACTTCCTCAGATGCGTAGTCATCAGAGATTCCGATTGCGACATCTGCCGATGTATTATCGCCCTCTAGAATCAATCTGTTTACAAGCTCGGCTGCTCCTCCGACTTCGATTAGATTGACTTTGATTCCAGTCTCTTCTTCAAAGAGCGGAATAACCTCTGGACCTGGTCCCCATTCTCCAGAGAATGAGTCATAAGAGTAGACTGTGACTGCATTTTGGTCTTTGGCTTCGGAAACTGCTCCTGAGAAGAGCATTAGCGTTTCGAACAGAACCACAGTCAAGAACAGGGCTTTTTTCATAAGCGCCTCCTTAGTGAGATTCTGTCGAGGGGGATTAAAATAAGTCGTTCCTACGCTGGTATTGGCCAGATCAGGTTCGAGGGTATAATCTCAGGCATAAGCCACCCCTAGACACCAAGATTCTAGCCGAAGATTGAGCGATGATAAAGAGATTGCTAAACTATGCGCTATGAGAATCGTAGTAAAAGAGAGTGATGCAAAGAGATTTGAAAGGACTATTATCGAGAGGTATTGCCTTGATGATAGAAGCCTCACTGAGAATGCCGCGAAAGAGGCCTTTGATGCTCTTTTGGGGAGTCTTGAGGGAAGGACGATTCTCATACTCGCAGGCCCGGGCGGAAATGGACGAGATGCCTTGGAGATTGCCAAAATCCTAAAGGCGAGAGAGTTTGACTTTTTTGTATATCCATACCTAGTAGAGAAGTTCTCAGAGCCATCCCTTGCGCTTTTAAAGAGTGTTGAGAGCAATGCAGTAGATAGATACATGAAGACTGATGTTCTCATTGATGGCCTCTTTGGTGTCTCGTTTCATGGGAATCTTGATGATGGTACAAAAGAGCTCTTGGATATTATCAATGAATCGGGGTCCTATAGATTCTCTTTGGATACTCCATCGGCAAGCTATTTAAATGCAGATAAAACGGTTGTCTTTGGATTTTGGAAGGCAGAGGCCTTTCTTCCCAGTGAACGCTATAAGTGGGGAGAACTCTATCTAAGAAATCCCGGTTTTCCTGAGGAGGATCTCAGAATCGGCTCCACTGGGCTCTATAAAATCGAAGATGAGGATTTGAAAATCAAAGGCATCAGAGGAGATTCGTATAAGAATACTAGGGGACATGTTCTTGTCATGGGTGGTTCAAAGGCCTTTAGAGGCGCTCCAGTTTTGAGCTCTTTAAGTGCATTCAAGGCCTCAGCGGGACTGGTGACTCTCTACTCATCCGAGGAAGTTCTAAATGGTGCCAACAAGTTTCCAAGCATCATAAGGGTCGCTGAGCTTGAGAGTCTAGAGAAGTATTCCTCCATAGTAATGGGGCCCGGATGGAATGGCGGGAGAGAGGAGGATTTCAAAAGAGCCCTCTCATCTCATCTTCCTCTTGTTATAGACTCTGGCGCCTTTGAATATCTAAAGAGGGGAGTAAGGCTAGGAGGCGAGGCGATTTTGACTCCGCACCTCGGAGAATTCGAGAGGCTTCTCAGAAGCTATGAAATCGATTCTGATACAAAGAGCGTTGATGGACTCTCAGAGGCACTGAGAAGACTCTCTAAGGAGAGTGAGAGCACAGTTGTACTGAAGTCTTCGGTTCTCTGGATAACTAAGGGCGATGAGATATATATTTACGATGGCTTTAATCCTCAGATGGGCGTTGCGGGATCTGGGGATGTTCTTGCAGGAATAATGGGAGCGCTCTTTAAAGAGACTCAGAGCCCTCTAGAGTGCGCTATATCATCCGTAATAATCCATCAACGAGCTGGAAAGAGAGCACGAGAGAAGTATGGCTACTTTACCTCTGAAGAGCTTTTAATGGAGATAAGACTGTGATCCAGGGCTATTTTCTCTCTGTTGTCTTTCTTGCAACAGGGGCAATGCTCTTTCTTATGGAGCCATATAGGACCCAGTTCTCATTCATGATCAGATTTCGATCATTTTTAGAGGAGAAGGCACTTTGGGCCTTCATACTCTTTGGCTCTGTTACTGCGCTCTTATTACTATTTTTTCCTGTCTATCCAGGACCATTTTTGCTGGGCGATTTAATACCTGCTGTTTTTATAATCTACCAGACTATCTATTTCGGAATTCGCTATTCACGAAAGAGACTCGATAAAAATGAGGCAAGAGAGTACTCGAGAAGCGGCCTTGAGAGAAAAAAGGCCATGGGCTTTATTTTGCTTAGTGTTGCAGCTCTCCATTTTCTCCTGCCTTCCTTTGTTCTCTTGTAAAAATAAAATCACATAACTAAAATTCTCTTTATCTAAAAGAGGGTTTTTATGAGTAAGAACATCGATTGGGCGAATCTCAGTTTTGCCTATGTACCTACTGATTACAGATTTGTCGCACACTACAAAGACGGCAAATGGGATGAGGGATCCCTTGTTAAGGATGACAAGGTAACAATTAGCGAGTCAGCTGGCGTACTTCAGTATGCTCAGACATGCTTTGAGGGACTAAAGGTCTATACAGCCAAAAATGGAGATATAGTTGCATTCAGACCAGATATGAATGCCAAGAGACTTCAGGACTCTGCCAAGCGTCTAAAGATGCCAGAAGTAAGCCAAGAGATGTTCTTGAGAGCACTTGATGAGGTTGTAAAGGCAAATGTTGAATGGGTTCCTCCATATGGCTCTGGAGCAAGCCTATATGTAAGGCCATTTCTCTTTGGCTCGGGCCCAGTAATTGGTGTTAAGCCATCACAGGAATATGAGTTCAGAATGTTTGTAACTCCAGTTGGACCATACTTCAAGGGTGGAGTAAAGCCTATCAGACTCATGGTATCAGAGTATGATAGGGCAGCACCGCATGGAACTGGACACATTAAGGCTGGACTGAATTATGCTATGAGCCTCTATCCTGGGGAGCTCGCCCATGAGAAGGGATTTAGCGAGAATATGTATCTTGATGCAGCAACAAGAACC
>CANRIJ010000152.1 GCA_947630635.1 uncultured Spirochaetaceae bacterium
GCGCTAAGCTCTACGATGGAACTGGATCTGAGGGAAGAACTCTCAATGTCGGAGTCAATAATGGCGTGATATCGCTAATAACTGACAAGGACAGAGTAAGCTTCAAGAAGTCAATTGAGGGTGATGGCAAGATACTCTCTCCCGGCTTTATTGATATCCATACCCACACGGATTTGGAGATTATGAGAAACAAGTTTGCCCGTCCTATGCTTGGGCAGGGTATAACTACCTCAATTGGAGGAAATTGCGGGATAGGGCTCTATCCCTATTCAAAGAATCTCGAGGGAGAGGTTAGGGATATTCTCGGAGTTACAAAGAAGAGCATCGAATTCTCTTCGTTTGGAGAATACCTTGACCGCCTGAATGAAGAGGGACTTGCTCATAATGAGGCATATTTTGTTGCCCATATGCCACTCCGACTTAAGGCAATGAGTGATGCATCAAGAGAGGCAACAGATGATGAGATTGAGAGAATGTGCGCTTTTTTGGATGAGGCGCTATCAGAGGGGGCAGTAGGCTTCTCTACTGGGCTATACTATGCGCCTTGCATGTTCTCATCCAAAAAAGAGCTCTTAAGACTCTTAGAGACTGTGAAGAAGCACGATAAGCTCTTTTCTGTGCACCATCGATGCGAGGGTGATGAGGCTGTAAATTCGCTTTTGGAGGTACTAGAGCTTGCAAAGGAGAGCGGCGTAAGGCTTGAGGTGTCGCACCTAAAGGCAATCGGAAAAGACAATCAGGACAAAGTCTCTAAGATGCTTGAGCTTATACATAGATACAGAGACGATGGGGTTGATGTCAAATTCGATCAATATCCATATACATTCGGCTCTACCAGCCTCTATTCGCTTCTCCCGCCGAGGATTCTTGCGCTCTCTAAAATAGAGGAGCGCCTTGCTCTGGCTCTTGATAGCGAGAGAGAGCTAATAAGGGATGAGATGCTATCTGGAGATGGATGGGACAGCATTTATAAGATGGTAGGCCCTGATGATATAAGAATATCCACCCTTACTTCATTTCCTGAGTATCAGGGCAAGAGTCTCTCTGAGATTGGAAATATCCTAGGCATGGATCCTCTTGATGCGCTCTTTGATATTCTATCAGAGGAGACTGGCGAGGCTGTCATGATAGACAGAACAGAGAGCGATGAGAACCTGATAAGAATCATGAAGGACACACTGATGTGCTTTGGAAGCGACTCGCTCTACTCGTCAGACCATCCTCATCCGCGTTCGTTTTTTGCTGTTATCGAATACCTCTCAAAATACGTGAGAGACAAGGGAGTCGTCTCTGTTGGAGAGGGTATAAGAAGACTCACAGGTGAAACGGCAGATAGGCTTCATCTCAAAAATAGGGGCTATATAAGGGAGGGCTACAAGGCCGACCTCGTTCTCTTTGACCAGAATGAGCTGGGGTACGATGAGAAGAGCATGTCTATTTCTGGGATATACAGCGTCATAGTAAATGGGGTTGAGGCAGTAAGCGATGGAGTCTTCACAGGGCGCCTTGGAGGTGAGGCTCTGAGAGTATAGTTATGAGAAAGGCATCTCTTGTACTTCTTATTCTCTCTTTGTCGTTATCGGTTTTGCTCTCTGATTCCCTGATGAGGCTTTATGATGATGACTCATATGAATACAGAGAGACAAAGCGCCTTTCTCAGATAGCGGGAGTGATTGGCCCCTCTACTGCTCTTCCTGTGGTAGGGGAGGATCTGCGCCTCGCCCTTGATAGGATAGATCCTGCTCTCCTGAATAAGCGCGATAGAGAGATATACTCTTCCTTATCTGAGAGAATAGGCGGCAAGAACAACTTTGAGTTCTCGCTTGAATTTGATTTTGGGCCAGAGGTATACCTATCCAAAAATGCCTATTCTGAGTTCCCTGATAGCTTCTTTCTTCCATATGAGGAGCTTGACCCATTTATCAAGCTTGATATGGGCTTCTCTTTTTCCGATTATGCATTCTTGGAGTTTGGCGCAGAGCTCAGAAATGACTATGTAGCCGTTGATAGAAACAATAAGCCCATTTCCTATATTCCTATAACGAATTTCGATTTTGCGCTTATGTGGTATGATGGTGCCTTTCACAGTCCATTCAGTGCTTGGTATCCTCTTACTCCAAATACCGAGTTTCCCAATATTGCAAGGGGCGCAGTTGGCTTTAAGTGGTTCAATGTCACTCTAGGTCGCACTAGGGCGAAGATCGGTCCCGGTATAACTGGCCAGATGGTTATGGGTGATAACTTCAGATATCAGGAAATGATGAGGCTTGCCTTCACATCCAATTATTTTGAATACTCGCTTTCCATTACTCACTTTGACCGGGAGACTGGAATGACAACTCTCAATAAGCCAAGCTTCGATGACTTTCAGGATATTAGGGTTTTGCATAGAATCGAGGCGAATATTCTGAATAAGGCGAGAATAGGACTTGATCTTGGATTTCTTCTCTATGTCAGAAATGCTCTTGATATAAGGCTCTTTACCCCTTTGATGATTGTCCATGATTGGTATAACTTCAACGAGAGCAAGGTGTTGGGAAAAGAGTCTGATGAGTCAAATAACATCATGGGCTTGGATGTCGAATACGCCTTTCTTCCTCGCTGGAATATTGCCATGGAGCTTGTTGTGGACCAATTTGCCCTTCCATGGGAAAGGGATATGGTTCCAAATGCAATTGGAGCGCTTCTGAATCTTTCATATATTGGCTCATATAGGGCCTTTGATATCAAATACTACGGTGAGATTGTATACACATCCCCGAATCTATATCTCAATCACAAGGAGAATCCGCTGAATACTGACATCTACGGTCCTCCAGGAGAGCTCAACGGAAACCTTGATTGGGCAGTTGGCTATTGGAGCAAGTACTATTCTCCGTTAAGGTGGGCAGGGTACAGATTGGGTCCTGATACCCTCGGAGGAAAGGCTGGTGGCGACTTCTATTTCTATGATATCGATCTTGAGTACGCTCTCTCGCTCTCTTATTTCGTCTCTGGAGAGACTTATATAGGGAGCCTATACCACGAGGATAACGTATCGACTCCAACTGGAAGGGCTCTTCATAGCATAGAGCTCTATAACGGCATCAAGTGGAAATATAAGGGCTTTCTTGAGATCAGGGGAGATTTGAATATGAACTTCTCGGTCTAT
>CANRIJ010000153.1 GCA_947630635.1 uncultured Spirochaetaceae bacterium
TGAGAGAGGACCTCTCGAGCCTCCTTGGGGTCCTGACCGAGAGGGAGAGGAGGGTCATAGAGCTCAGGTATGGCCTCTCTGGGGAGGAGCCGCTGTCGCTCAAGGAGATAGGGGAGATGGAGGATCTCACCAAGGAGAGGATCAGGCAGATAGAGAAGAGGGCCTTGGAGAGGCTGAGGGAGGAGGGCCTCAGAAGGGGAATGGACGAGTACTCAAGGGCTGTGTAGGGTTCTATTCATATGGAGAGAGGGGAGCGCCCCCTCTTTTTTTATGCGCTTTTAATTCGTTTTATGCTTATTTTCTGCTGCTGAATTTTTGCCATATTGCCTGAAAAGCGCCTTCAACTGAAAGCCACATGTCCCAATTAGAGAAAAGCATTTTTAAGGCAATGAAATCATGAATTTTAGTTAAATTTTTATATTTCAAAGAATAAACTAAATCTTTGCCTATCATTGCTATTTCTTTTCAGTTTCTTTGTTAACCAATTGATGTGAATTATTTATACACTTGGAAGAAAAGTTACATTTATATCTTGCCTCTTTTTATTTAAGGTGTTTTCTTCAGTGTATGGAAAGAAAGGCAATGAAAGAGACAGCAAAGGAATATAAGAGAGGCATATCACTCTATCTTAATGGAGATGTGGAGAGAGCATTTGATACTCTCAAGGAGTCGTTCTACAAGAGACTTATTAAGGGTGAGCATGACTCCAAAGAGTTCAAGGCATTCTATGATTACTACCTTGCCTCTTATTTTGCCCAGAAGGGATCTATGGCAGTCTCCCTTCAGGAGGGCGACATGGTATCCGATCTGATTCTTTCGACTTATCTGGATATAGATGAGTATTGCAATAAATCTCCATTCAGAATTACCCAGGAGGGAAGACTGAGCCTACTTGAGAATGCCAACTTGGTATTCCCTGCGGAGGACTCCTCTGTTCTTGAAGAGATGGAGAGTATAAAGGAAGAGATTAACAAAGGTAAATAGACTATTTGTTGCTTTCATATAACTTGTTCCCTTTCACTGGAGGTGCTAAACGCCTCCTTTTTTTATTTGAAAAGCGCATCTTTTCAAGAAAAGAGCATTCTCAAAAGAGGCCTCATTATTAAGTTAAGGCGAAGAGCGCATCAAGAGAGAGGAAGCGAAAGAGATTCTAAAGAGAGGAGTCTATACTATGGATATATGCCCTTTAGGTCTCTTTATTAATGGAAAAACAAGATTTTCCTTGGCATATTTCTTCATGCTTTTAAATAACAATGAGAAGTTTTTGACTATTGATATTTTTAGAGCCAATATATCGGGAATTAATCTACACAAAGATGACAAAATCTAGATAATGTTATGTTGTTAACAATCAAGCGTCATTGATAAAGGGTAAAAATTATGAAAGGCGAAAAAAAATACGTATATTTTTTCGGAGATGGAAAAGCTGAGGGTACAGGAGACATGAAATGGCTTTTGGGAGGAAAGGGTGCAAATCTTGCCGATATGACATCCATCGGACTCCCAGTTCCCCCGGGATTTACTATTACAACTGAGGCATGCGCCTATTTTGATAAACATAATGGAGCCTACCCGGCAGGCATGAAGGATGAGGTGTTGAAAAACCTCAGAAGGCTTGAGATCCTGATGGGAGCAAAGCTCGGAGATAGGAAGAATCCTCTTTTGGTATCGGTAAGATCTGGCGCTGCGCAGTCAATGCCTGGAATGATGGATACAGTTTTGAATCTCGGCCTTAACCCAGATAGCCTTCAGGCACTGATAGACAAGACTGGAAATGAGCGCTTTGCATACGATAGCTACAGAAGATTTATCCAGATGTTTGGCGATGTTGTAATGGGTGTTCCGCACTCCAAGTTCGAGTATGCCCTGCAGTCTGTCAAGGATGAGAACGGGAAGGTCTTTGACAATGAGCTCAATGTAGAAGACCTAAAAGAAGTAATAAAGAGATATAAGATAATATACAGAAAGGCCACTGGAGAGGACTTTCCAGTAGACCCAGAGTATCAGCTCTTTAAGGCAATTGATGCCGTATTCAGATCTTGGAACAACGAGAGAGCAATCAAATACAGGATGATGAATGATATTCGTGGCCTCTTGGGAACGGCTGTAAACGTTCAGTCTATGGTCTTTGGAAATATGGGAGACACAAGCGGCACCGGTGTTGCATTCACCCGCGATCCATCAACTGGAGAGAATAGATTCTATGGCGAATACCTGATGAACGCCCAGGGTGAGGACGTTGTTGCCGGAATCAGAACACCTCAGAAGATAGACACAATGCAGATTGTCAATCCTGAGGCATATAAAGAGCTCTGCCAAATTAGAGAGAAGCTTGAGAAGCACTACCACGATATGCAGGATCTGGAGTTCACCATCCAAGAGGGCAAACTCTATATGCTCCAGACCAGAAATGGAAAGAGAACAATCTTCTCATGGCTGAGAAGCCAGGTTGAGATGGTTGAAGAGGGCCTTATTGATATCAAGACAGCAGTATCAAGAGTTCCGGCAGGAGAGTTCTCTAAGCTCTTTGCCCCGATTCTCGATAGCAGGGTAATCAGAGACCTGAGTATCCCGGTTGCAACAAAGGGCCTCAATGCCTCCCCAGGCGGAGCCTGCGGACAAATCTACTTTACGGCTCATGATGCAGAGAAGGCTGCAAAAGAGGGTAAGGATGTTCTCTTGGTCAGAGTTGAGACATCACCTGAGGATATTGGCGGTATGGCAGTATCAAAGGGAATAATCACTTGCCGCGGCGGTATGACAAGCCACGCAGCGGTAGTTGCAAGAGGCATGGGTTGTCCATGTGTATCAGGCTGCTCTGATATCCATGTAGATGAGAAGAAGAGAACACTCGAGGTTGGCGGCAGGCTCCTAATGGAGGGCGACTACATGTCAATCGATGGATTCAGCGGGAATGTATATGCTCAGAAGATTCCAGTAAAGCCATCTGAGATTATGCAGGTACTGGACGGTACAATGTATGAAAGCGAGTCCAAGCTCTACCAGAATTACAAGACATTCATGGGCTACGTTGATGAGCTTAAGACTATGAAGGTCAGAGCCAATGCAGATACTCCAAAGGATGCAAGCCTTGCTGTAAAGCTTGGCGCCCAGGGTATAGGACTCTGCAGAACAGAG
>CANRIJ010000154.1 GCA_947630635.1 uncultured Spirochaetaceae bacterium
CTTCTCTCCTGAGAGCGTTAATAGCGCTATAGAGAGGCTCTCCAGTGAGGGGTGGCTCTCTGAGGAGAGATTTGCCGAGTCCTATGTGAGATCCAGAGTGCGAAAGTCTCCTGAGGGGAAGAGAATTATTCTAATGCGCATGCGTGAAAAGGGCACCCCACTGGAGACTGCAGAGCGCGCACTCGATGAGGCCTGGAGCTCTAAGGCATATCTTGAGCCCCTTTTGGAATACTACTCGGCTCTAGTGAGAAAGAAGGGAGAGGTTAAGGCAGAGGAAACACTTTACAAGAAGGGCTTCTCGTATTCGGAGATCAAAGAGGCAAAAGAGCTATATAAGAGCCAGGGGGAGGATGAAATTGGCAAAGAGAAGAATTAGTCCCGCAAGAAGAGGCCTGAATCTTGAAGATGAGAACTCCCTTTGGATACATGAGCTAGATAAGAAGAGAGCAAAGATTGCAAATGTCTACTATTTTCTCTCTTTCTCCTTGTCGCTTCTTTATACTCTATTTGCCCTATTCTTCTATGATGGCTACATGTATGAGGTTCCCAACTTCTGGGGCCTCTTTGTGGTAGCGCTTCTCTTTTATTTCTCTGCATCCTTCATGCTTCTATCTGTTGGCAAGGTCTACAGAAGGAAGTACCTGAGTTCAATCACATTCTGCTCACTCTCGTTTTTGATGTGGTTCTCTTCCTTTGCCCTTCTTCCGATACGCTATGGTCTTCATGTTCTTCCAGAGGTGGAATGGCCCAATCTAAGGGGCGCTATTCTCTCGTTTATATTCTCGGGAGTCGGCATCTATCCGCTTATCCTCGTTGATAAGACCAAGAGGGCATTTCTTGAGCGAAGATCTCAGCTGAGCATAGTAATTGCCGCAGTCTATCTTGGAATACTTATTCTCATGTTCCCATTTGGAATAAGAAGCGGAATATTCTCAAAGGAGTCGCTTCCGCTCTCCTCTGGGATAATCGTAGGCTTTTATATGATCTTCTTAATTGCTCATCTTGTGCTTTCGATTGTGTTTAAGCCAAATGTGCATAAAGCATACCTATATGTGAATTTAGCCTTCATAATCGCAATTGAGGCGCTTTTGTTGGCCTTTGGCATTATTGGCTATTCTAAGGGAGACCACATCTCGCTGAGAATATCATATGTGGGGATCTTCTTTTCCCTCTATATGAGTGTAGAGGCAATTCTATATGAGAAGGCACTGTACACTATGATGGTGCACAATCTGAACACAACAGGGATTGTTCAAGATGAAGGCGTTTAATGAAGTCTTAATTCCTTGACTTTCGAAGGCCATAGGTAAGATATTAATTTAGAAAACTTTATTTTGAAGGAGAGTTCTCTTATGAGCATAATCGAGAGCATTGAGGCAAGAGAGATTCTTGACTCACGCGGAAATCCAACAGTCGAGGTTGACGTATACCTTGAAGACGGTTCAATGGGCAGAGCAGCAGTCCCATCTGGAGCTTCAACTGGAGTTCATGAAGCAGTTGAGCTGAGAGATCAGGATCCTAAGAGATTCGGAGGAAAGGGAACTCTTAAGGCAGTCGAGAACGTCAATAACATCATCGCTCCGGAGATCGAGGGCATGGATGCACTTGATCAGGTAGCAGTTGACAGAGCAATGATTGAGCTTGATGGAACGCCTAATAAGGGCAGGCTTGGAGCAAATGCCATTTTGGGAGTCTCTATGGCAGTTGCAAGAGCAGCAGCCAACTATCTTGGGCTTCCTCTTTTCAAGTATCTTGGTGCATATCATGCATGTGTTCTTCCAGTTCCAATGGCAAACATTCTTAACGGCGGAGCACACTCAGATAACAAGGTTGATTTCCAGGAGTTCATGGTAATGCCAATCGGAGCATCAAGCGAGAGAGAGGCAGTGAGAATGGTTGCTGAGGTCTTCCATGCTCTCAAGTCAGTTCTTAAGAAGAAGGGCTATAACACCGGAGTTGGCGATGAGGGCGGATTTGCACCTGATCTTCAGTCCAACGAAGAGGCTCTTGAGGTCATTATGGAGGCTATTAAAAATGCTGGCTACACAGCTGGAAGAGATGGAGACTTCATGATTGCTCTCGATCCTGCAACCTCTGAGCTCTATGACACAGAGAAGAAGGTCTATAAGCTTAAGTGGACAACTGGCGAGGAGAAGACATCCAAGGAGATGGTCGACCTTTGGGAGAGCTGGGTCAATAAGTATCCTATTATCTCAATTGAGGATGGTATGGCAGAGGATGACTGGGAAGGCTGGAAGATGCTTACCGACAGAATCGGCGACAAGGTTCAGCTTGTTGGCGATGATCTCTTCGTAACCAATACCGAGAGACTCAAGATGGGTCTTGAGAAGGGGGTTGCAAATTCTATTCTCATTAAGGTTAACCAGATTGGAACTCTTACAGAGACCTATGAGGCAATTAGGCTTGCTGAGAAGAATGGCTACACAGCAGTAGTATCACATAGGTCTGGAGAGACTGAGGACAGCTTTATCGCAGACCTCGTAGTTGCCCTTGAGACTGGTGAGATCAAGACAGGTTCAATGAGCCGCTCAGACAGACTTGCCAAGTACAACCAGCTTATGAGAATTGAGGACTACCTTGGAGACGATGCCGAGTATGCAGGCAGAAATGCATTCAAGGTTCTCTAATAGATCTTAGTTTTAGCTTCTAAGCCGCCACAAAATGTGGCGGTTTTCTTTGCAAAATGCTGTTTTATTTTTACAGTTTTTGAAAAAGTGTAATAAAACAGAAATTATATAAGTTCTAATATATTGTAATATGCATTAAAAAGACTCTTATTATTTATGTTTTTATAAATAATATTAATTAATTTTTGATAAATCTTAAAAAAATATATTAAAAGTAAGCTAACTGTTAATTTTTCTTTTAAGTTGACAGGTCTTAAAAACCATTGCTAAAATTCATTCTGTATAACGGAAAAAGGGAAGCGTGTACCTTGTGGTACACACCCTAATAGTTTTCAATGGAGGAAAAAATGAAAAAAGTACTTGCTTTTGCTTTGGTCGGACTCCTTGCTGCAAGTTCAGTTTTTGCTGGAATAAATTTCAGCGGAAGCTTC
>CANRIJ010000155.1 GCA_947630635.1 uncultured Spirochaetaceae bacterium
TTTTGAACGAAACACCAAGCGTGTTATCGACTGCCTGACCGCCTTCAAGAGTTGAGTCCACTACTGCGACCTTCTCTCCCTGATAGAGAACGTCTATGTCATAGAGATCTGCGATGTAGTACTCGCCCTCTTTTAGGGGTGTGCACTCCTCTCTTTTGAGCTTGATAACTGAGCCAGAGAGGGTTTTTGCCTTTTCGGGAGTATCATAGCCTTTAAAGTGTATAAAGAGGCTCTTTCCGTCTTTAGAGACTCTATCGACCTCGATCTCCCTATCAGCTTCACCCGAAAGAGAAATAAAGCATCTCTTTATTTGAAAGAGATGCTTCTCTTCTCCGGAAAGGGTGTAGAGTCTCAATTCGCCAGAAAGCGAATGTGTCTTTCCGACCTTCGCAACTGCGAGCCTTTCTGCTTTCATCAGTCAAGAATCTCCAAAGAGACTCTCTTGCCCTTCTTAGTGGAGGATGCTGTAAGAATGGTCCTGATTGCCTTGGCAATTCTGCCCTGCTTTCCAATGACCTTCCCAACATCATCAGGGTCGACCTTGAGCTCCAGAACCAGTGACCTCTCGCCCTCCACTTCATTGACAGAGACCATATCAGGCTTGTCAACTAGGCTCTTCACCATGAATAAGACAAGTTCTTTCTCCATGATGATCTCCTACGGATTCTTTCTGTCTAAGGTTATTCCCCTTGAATTTATAAGACTCTTAACTGTCGGTGATACCTGAACGCCCTTCTTGATCCACTCTCTGATCTTGTCTTCCTCTAGTGTGAGCTGATTCTCACTTTCAATCGGGCGATATGAACCGACTTCATCGATGCATTTTGAGCTTGGGGCCACTCTGTTGTCCTGAACTACAATCCTGTAATAGGGTCTCTTCTTGGCGCCCATTCTCTTTAGTCTCATTACTACCATAGTCTCTCCTTAATCTACATGATAAGGCTACATGCCCATGTTTTTCATGAGTGCAGCCTGGAATTTCTTGTTAGTCGCAAATTTCTTCATCATCAGCTTGGTCTTCTCAAACTTCTTTAAAAGCCTGTTTACATCCGAAACCGATGTTCCAGAGCCCTTTGCGATCCTCTTTCTCCTCGATGGCCCGATTATTCTGAAATTCTCCTTCTCAAATCGGGTCATAGATTTGATTATAGCCTTTTCTCTCTCAAGTTCAGAGAAATCTATATCATCTGTGTTAACAGCACCCTTTGCCCCAGGAATCATATCAATGAGCTTCTCAGCAGATCCCATCTTGTCCATCTTCTCAAGCTGATCAAGATAGTCTCCTAAGTCAAAGGTGTTCTTCTCTATCTTTCTCTGAAGTCTTTCGGCCTCTTTTTCATCATATTGCTCTTGAGCTTTCTCAACAAGAGATACAACATCTCCCATTCCAAGAATTCTCGATGCAATCCTCTCAGGATGGAAAACCTCCAAGTCCTCCATCTTCTCGCCAGTTCCGATGAACTTGATTGGCTTTCCGACAACGCTCTTTATTGAGAGCGCTGCACCGCCTCGAGTATCGGAATCGAACTTGGTGAGAATTATTCCTGAGATGCCGACTCTATCCTCAAACTCCTTAGCAATATCAACAGCCGCCTGACCGGTCATTGCATCCGATACAAAGAGTTTCTCATCTGCCTTGACAGCCTTATTAATGCTGACAATCTCGTTCATGAGCTCTTCATCGAGATGCATTCTTCCAGATGTATCAATGATGACAGTGTCAATCAGGTCATGGCGTGCCTTGCTTACTGCCATTTCGGCAACCTTTACGGCATTCTTCTCGCCAGGGGCTGTAAAGACAGGAACTCCTACCTTCTCTGCTAGAACCTCAAGCTGGGAGATAGCAGCAGGCCTTACCCTATCTGCTGCAACTAAAAGAACATTTCTGCCCTCTTTTTTTAGCCTATATGCCAGCTTATGGGCAGCAGTGGTCTTTCCAGAGCCCTGAAGTCCCATCAAAAGTATTATGCTGGTTGTGTCTTTTCCCTTGAGCTTTAAAGCCGTCTCCTCATCGGTGCCACCAAGAAGAGAGACGATCTTGTCATAGACAATCTTAGTAAATTGCTGCCCGGGATCGACTGAGGAGAGAACCTTCTCTCCAAGTGCCTCATCAAGGGTTGAATTGACAAATCTTCTGACGACTCTTAGGTTTACATCGGCGTCCAGAAGGGCATTCTTAATCTCCTCGACTGCGTCTTTTACGTTCTTCTCAGAAATTCTCCCTTTCCCAGAGAGAGTCTTCATAATAGATGAGAATTTAGATGCAATTGAGTCAAACATTAATTATTACCAACGGTATTCCTTTATATATGAATAAGTTAAATTGGTCAATCTGCTACTTGAGCCTACCCTCTGTATCAAAGTCCACTACAAGGTCCTCTTCATCGAGAATTACGGGCTTTCCCCTCTCGTTTCCGATTCTATAGGAGACTGCTTTGGAGACCCCAGGCTCCTGCTGGGAAACGCCAAGCATAGTATCCCCTCCAGTAACTGTATGCTTGTTATGGGTTATGATTATGAACTGACTGGTTTTGGCAAATTCCTTCAATACATCGAGAAAATATCCGATGTTTCTCGCATCCAGAGCTGCATCTATCTCATCAAGAAGACAGAATGGAGAGGGTTTGACCTGATAAGTGGCAAAAAGAAGGGCAATGGCTGTCATTGTCCTCTCTCCGCCAGAGAGAAGAGAGAGAGCTGTGAGCTTCTTTCCTGGAGGCTCTGCGCTTATCTCTATACCTGAGGTGAGGATATTCTCTGGGTCGGTGAGCGAGAGCTCTGCTCTTCCTCCTCCAAAAAGGCGCCTGAACATCTCTCTGAAATTGACTTTTATATCCTCATAGGTCTTAGCAAAGAGCTCGATGGAGCGGTCAAGAATCTCCCTAAGTATCTTCTCCATGTCCTCTTTGGACTTATAGCAGTCGTCCAGTTCCTTTGAGAGAAATTGATATTCATCCTCTGCCTTCTGAAATTCGTCCTTAGCTAGGTGGTTGATGCTTCCAAGGGAGAGAATCTTTCTGCTAAGATCATCAAGTCTATTTTTAGACTCTTCCTCCTGAGGCAAATCATCCCTCAT
>CANRIJ010000156.1 GCA_947630635.1 uncultured Spirochaetaceae bacterium
CATGAGATTTGAAAACCGCGACGGCGCTCTTTAGTCCTGCCTGAAAGAGTGCGACAACATCGAAGTTTCCCTCGCAGAGTATAGGAGACTCTCCCTTTGAGATGGCATCCTTTGCCTCATACTCTCCAAAGAGCATCTCCTTTTTTCGATAGATTATAGTCTCAGGGCTATTGATGTACTTTGGGGAGTCCTCTCTATTGGAGAGGTCTCGGCCAGAGAAGGCAACTGTCTTTCCAAGCCTGTTTCGTATTGGAAAGATCAGGCGGTCTCTAAAAAGTGATACTCCCTCTTTGTTCTTAGAGAAGAGCCCCGACTTTGAGAGAAAAGAATCATCGTATTTTCCGCTTAGGACTCTATAGAGATATCTGTAGTCGCTGGATGCATAGCCAAGAGAGAACGTCTTTATCATCTCGTCTGAGACTCCTCTCTTTTTCAGGTATGAAAGTGCCTTCTCAGAGCCTGATGAAGAGATAAGATCTCTTTCGAAGATAGCTCTCACCTCATCATAGAGTTCATAGAGCCTCTCCTTCTCTCCCTTCTGAAAACCGCTCTTTACAAGCGCCTCGCTCCCAACATCTACTCCTGCTCTGCGCGCAAGCTCATATAGCGCATCTTTGAAATTAAGTCCCTCTTTTTTCTGGATTAGAGTAAAGATATCCCCAGACTCCCCACAGCCAAAGCAGTGATAGGTTCCATTCTCCTCATTGAGCTTCATGCTTGCCGTTCTCTCGTTTCCGCCGCCATGGAATGGACACTTTGCCCAGAAGCCCCCGCCCTTGTTCTCAACAACGGCGTAATCTCTCATAATGTCTACGATAGAGATGCGGGATTTGATATCTTGGATTATCGTCTCAGCGATTAAAGCCACAAAATACTCCATTATTATCGTAACACAAAAAATTGAGTGCATACAATAAAACGGGATGAAAAAATGAGCAAATAATAAAGAAATCAGCCTTTTTTAGGGAAAGAGAGAGGAATATTCTCTTCTCGCTTTGCCATAATTGCCTCTCTCTCCTCTTTTGAGTATGCCCTGCCCCTTCCGATTCCCGGGCAGCTCTCGCCTTCCCTTATATAGTCCTTCATATTTTCTGCAATCCTCTTCCAAAAGGGATAGGTCGAGCACTGTACAGGCCTAAATTCATAGACCCTGCAGCCCTCCTCTGATAAAAAGACGCAGTCGTAGTTCTTTCTCTCCTTGAGGCTTAATAGATAGTGGTCTCCGTAGTCTACAAAGCGAGCATAGAGACGAATAAGCTTATCTCTCTCTATTTTGAGGCCCTCTTCCAGCCTTTTGAGATCGCTCTCAGAGAGAAAGACATACCCAGGACCGCCTGAGCAGCAGAATCTGCACCTTTGGCATTCAAATCTGAATTCTTTTTCGTCGCTCATAAAAAAAGAGCCTCTCGGCTCTATGGAGAGAGAAGGATTCGGACCTTCGAAGGCTTAGCCAACAGATTTACAGTCTGCCCCCTTTGACCGCTCGGGAACCTCTCCGCATGTATCTATTAAAAAGAAAAGAGCTTTATCAGTCAAGCACCTTGTTTTTTTCTTTCATAAGAGATAGAACGCATTCTGGCACAAAGGCGCTTATATCTCCCCTATAGCGCGATATCTCTCTTACCTGGGACGAAGAGGTTATGAGGCTCTTGCTGCCAGATGGGAGGAAAACCACATCAAGATCGTGATTTAGAGTCCTGTTATTCAAAGACATCTCAAACTCATATGAAAAATCGCTTATATTTCTTACTCCCCTGACGATAAAGGAGATGGAGTGCTCTCTCGCATAGTCTGCAACTAGCCCATCATAAGAGTCAACTATGACTCTGCACTCGTCTTTGAATATCTTATTAAACAGGGCCTTTCTCTCATCTAGGGTCAAAAGGCACTCCTTTCTATAGTTTACTGAGATCAAGACCACCACCTCATCAAAGATCCTCAGAGAGCGATTTATGATATCAACATGCCCATTGGTAGGAGGATCGAAGGTTCCTGGAAAGAGGGCTCTTCTCATATTTTAAGGCTCTCCACGTAGTCCCTCATCTTCTTGCCATCCTCCTTGCTCTCGTACTCAATGGACCTATCAAGAACGAGAGAGGCGCTCTCGCCTTTTCTGAAGACACCGAATTTTCCCGATCCTATATATGATAGGACCTCATCGCTTTTTATGTTCTCTCTCTCGGCTATGAGAGAATAGACACAGTCAAAGTGGCTATAGCTTCCGTCTTTATTCAAAAAGCTCTCTGCAATGCTCTGTATAGGCTCATGGCATATTGAGCATGAGGGGACCGGCTCAGAGAGTCTCTTTTCGGGAATAATAGGTATGCTACTATGGTGCTCTCTCTTCTTTGGATTTCCAGTGATCTCTCTTATGGTCGAGAATCCCGAGCTCTCATAGCTATCTTTCTTCTTACTAAACGAAGACTTATCTTTCTCGCGTGGCTTTTTCCAATTGTGGCTTTTAGACATAATCAATCAAAAAAAGCTGCACTAGGCAGCTTTCAGTTAGGCTTGTTTTCTTACGATAAGCTCTTTGACCTTTGCGGCCTTTCCTACTCTGTTTCTGAGGTAGTAGAGCTTTGCCCTTCTCACCTTTCCTCTTCTGACAACCTCGATCTTCTCAATTCTCGGAGAGTGAAGTGGGAATATCCTCTCGACGCCGACTCCATTGGAGATCTTTCTGACCATGAAGGTCTTTCTGACGCCGCTATTCTTCTTTGCGATAACGATTCCCTCGTATACCTGAATCCTCTCAACTGTTCCCTCAACAATCTTGAAGTATACCTTTACAGTATCTCCAACGTTGAAGTTCTCTGCGTTTTCCTTAATCTGCTTGGCCTCAATAGCCCTGATTATATCCATCTCTTATTCCTTTTCCTGAGATAATCTCAATAGTCTTTCTCGCTCTTTAATGCTGAGAGGTGCATCAGTAAGCAAATCAGGCCGGTTGAGCAGTGTTTTTTCCAGCCTTTTGGATGCTCTCCATTCTGCAATATGGAGCGCATGCCCGGATAATAATACACTAGGAACATCTTTTGAGCAATAGCTTCTAGGCTGAGTGTACTG
>CANRIJ010000157.1 GCA_947630635.1 uncultured Spirochaetaceae bacterium
CCCTCCCACTCCTTAGTGAAGTCGGCCGAGAGAATCTGCATATACCTTGCAAGTACAACAAGGTCGATATCAAAGCGCCTTAGAAGCTCTCTGATTTGGCCCTCTTGCTTTAGTTTGTCATCTCCTACTGGGAAGTAGTAGTAGGGGATTCTGAACTGTTTTGCTATTGGCTCAAGCTCTTGGTGATTTGAGATAATAAGCGGTATCTCTGACTTTATGTCGCCCTCAATTGTTCTTGATATAAGATCGAAGAGGCAATGGCTTGCTTTCGAAACCAGTATTGCCATTCTGGGCCTGTAGTCTGAGAAGTGGCACGACCACTCAAAGCTGAGGGGAGCAAAGAACTCCGAGAGCTGTTTTTCAAAGTCGCGCCTTGAGGTCTCAAGGTCTCCTGCATCCAGCTCAAGCCTCATATAGTACATATTGTCGTAGCTGTCCGTATGCTGCTGGCAGTGCAGAATATTAAAGCCCTGAGAATAGAAATAGCCCACTATGGAGGCAAGTATTCCCTTCTTATCAGGGCTCTTCAGAAGGATTATTATCTTGGTTTTGCTTTCGCTTTTGTCATTAGAAGGGGACATCTGCTATTTCTTCCTCGCTTTTATCTTCGATATCATCAATGCTTTCAGTCTCAAGCTCGTTTTCGTCTTCGCTCACGACGCTCTCGATTTTTCTCTTCAGCTCTCTAAGCGAAGAGGTGAGTTTCTTTGAGATTTTGGCTGCTCTTTCGTAGAGTTCCACAGCCTCCTCTATGCCTGTCTCCGGATTTTTGATTTTCTCAGTGAGCTTCTCTAGCTCATTAAGGTCGTCCTCGAAACTAGCTTTCTTCTCTTGGCTCATATAAAGCTCCTTCAATTACAGATTTTATGTATCCGTCACTCATTCGTGTAGTTGTTTTATCGCCGATTTTCGCATTTTTTGCGCTTTTGATCAGTTTTCCGCTTTCGTCATATATAAGCGCATAGCCTCTTTCAAGGGTATTGAGAGGGGAGAGGGCGGCTATCTCTGCAGATCGCGTTTTCACCTTTGCCTCGAGGCTGAAGTAGCGCTCTTTCAGAAGGGACTCTGCCTTGGCCCTTAGGCTCAGTATTCTCTCTCTATGCTGGCTATTTGACCTCTCAAAAGATGCCGGGAGCGAGCTGATTGCGCGAATTGCTCTTCTCTCAAGGTCTTGGTGCCTTTCTTTGATCATATCGAGGGAGTCCCTTACTGAGAAGGCAATTTCGGCCTCGGCTTCTAAGAGCAGGTCGCTGATATCCTCTTTGATGCGCTTTGCCTCTTCTAGTTTTTTCTCTTTTTCTGCGATGCGGCTCTTTAAAAGGAGAGTGACATCTCCTATGCCCCTAAATGAGCTATTTGCGAGATTCCATCTTGCCTTTATCTCCCTATCGAGCTCCTCTTTTATGTGTTTAAGGCTCTCTCTTTGCCTGTAGGCCTCTTCTGTGACAAGCTCTGCCGCAGCTGATGGTGTGGAGGCAAATATGTCGGCAACCATATCAGATAAGGGATGGTTTATCTCGTGTCCCACTGCAGAGACAACAGGAATAGAGGAGTTGTATATGGCCTCAAGGACAGCCTCGTCTGAAAATGGCAGAAGGTCCTCTTCGCTTCCTCCGCCTCTGCCTACTATAAGCACATCAGAGAGCAAGAATAGATTTGCCTGCCTTATTCTCTTTGCAATCTCCTCTCCAGCCCCCTCGCCCTGCACAAGAGTCGGCAGTATTATAATGTCAATCGAGGGGGCCCTTCTCTTTGTTATCCTGAGAATATCCTGAATTGCAGCTCCGCTTTTGCTTGTGACGACCCCGATTCTCTTTATGGCCTTTGGCATAGGGCGCTTTCTCTCTTGGTCGAAGTATCCGAGACTCTGGTAGTAGACTCTGCGCTTTTCAAGCATAAGCGCTATCTCTCCGGTTCCCTTTTTCATGATTCTCTGGGCAATAAGGGATATTTTTCCTCCCTTTTCCCAGTAATCAACGCGTCCTGTTATGATTATCTCCTCTCCATTTTTAAACTCAGGCATTGCGTATTGCATGCTCTTAAAGACCGCAACTGGAATCGTTGCGCTCTTATCTACCAGATTGAAATACCAATGAGAGGATGATGGCCTGAAGTTTGACACCTCTCCAACTACAATCACCTGTCTGAATGCTTCATTGATTATCGATGAAATGAGCTGATTTAGCTGAGAAACAGTGAGTGCTTCAGATAATTCATCGTATGCCATCAGGAGAATTATAGTTAAAAGGATCAATAAAAAACAGGCTCGTATGAGCCTGTAAATCAGAGGCAGCTATATTAGTCCTCTACAATTGCCTCCTGTGGGCAAACGCTTGCGCAGGTACCGCAAGAGATGCAGGTATCTGGGTCGATGACGTAGATGTCGCCCTCTGAGATTGCTCCAACTGGGCACTCGGGCTGGCATGTTCCACAGGCAATGCAGCTGTCAGTAATTCTGTAAGCCATATTAATGCTCCTTATCACGCGTGTTAGCAAAATTATAGGGCGGTGAAGAATAAGTTTCAACAAAAAGACTCTTTATTGACACAGGATAGCGAGTCGAGAAAAGACTATGTGGAATTCTTCTTTCTCTGCCATCTGCTTCTTTTGTCAGAACTTTATTGAGCGGAACCTTTCATTTGGTTTAACATTTTTCCATGAAAAAGCTAGTGTTGGCTGAGAAGCCCTCTGTGGGCAGAGAGATTGCAAAGAGTCTTTTGTGCTTTGACATGAAAAATGGCTATATTGAGGGGCCTGACTATGTTGTCACATGGGCACTTGGACACTTGGTGGAGCTTGCTCCTCCGACCTTCTACGACCAGAAATACAAAAGGTGGAATATCTTTGATCTTCCGATGCTTCCTTCCCCTCTATCAGAGGTTGTAATAGAGGATACAAAAGAGCAGTTTGATATCATAAAGAGCCTTATAGGGCGCGAGGATATAGACTCTATTGTAATAGCAACGGATGCGGGCCGAGAGGGAGAGCTTGTTGCAAGGTGGATCCTGAAGCTCTCTGGATGCGATAAGAAGACTGAGAGGCTTTGGATCTCAAGCCAGACAGA
>CANRIJ010000158.1 GCA_947630635.1 uncultured Spirochaetaceae bacterium
CATATGTTCTTTGGCGGAAACAGAATAGTATCAATGAGAAAGATGATCCTCGCTGATAACATTCGTAAAAGAGAGAAGGCGCTTGACGAGCTACTTCCTATGCAGAGAAGCGACTTTGAGGGAATGTTTGAGGCAATGGATGGGCTTCCGGTAATAATTAGACTGCTGGATCCTCCACTACATGAGTTTTTGCCTAACGACCATACCTCTAGGCACGAGATGGCCCTCCAGCTTGGTATCTCAGCTGAAGAGATAGCTCAGAAGATCAACTCTCTTCACGAGTTCAATCCAATGCTTGGCTTCAGAGGCTGTCGCTTGGCTGTAGTATACCCAGAGATTCTCAAGATGCAGGTTAGAGCCATCATGGAGGCTGCAATCAATGTCAAGGCAAGGGGAATTAGAGTCATTCCTGAGATAATGATTCCTCTAGTTGGCATTTATAAGGAGTTTGACTACTGCAAGAAAAACGCGATTGAGGAGATTGAGAAGGTCTTTGAAAAAAAGCACGTTAAGATCGACTATCAGATTGGAACCATGATTGAGGTTCCAAGAGCAGCTCTTACTGCCGATGAGATAGCAAAAGAGGCTGAGTTCTTCTCATTTGGCACAAACGACCTTACACAGATGACATGCGGCTTCTCACGCGATGATGCCGCCTCCTTCTTGGGACACTATGTAAACGATCCTGATAAGCAGTTCTATGACTATGATCCCTTCCAGACTATCGATAAGGATGGAGTTGGAAAGATCATAGCTATGGCAGTAAAGCTTGGAAGAGAGGTAAGGCCAGAGATGGAGATGGGAATCTGCGGTGAGCACGGAGGCGATCCGAAGACAATTGCCTTCTGCAACAGCGTCGGCCTCAATTATGTGTCCTGCTCTCCATTCAGGGTTCCTATTGCGCGCCTTGCTGCTGCGCAGGCTGCAATAGAGGCCTCAGAGAGCGAAAAGAAGAGTAAAAAGAGCGAGAAGAAAGCAAAGTAGGAATATGGGGAGCGCGCCTCCCCATTTTCTATCTCCATGGAAAGTACACTGCTGAAATTTTGACTATAGCCCTCTCCTTGTTACTTTTAGGTAAAGGAAATATGGCTATATGTCTAATAAGGGGAACAGGAAAGATAATAGAAATAATAATGGAAACACTATTGTACTATCAGCGCTTTTGGTAGCAGCTATATTTACGCTATCTGCATGCAATCCAACGCCTTACTCACCGGATGAACTATATGGTGATTCGCATTTCTCGGTCACCAGCCACCCCGAGAATCTGAAAGTCACAAGCTTCTTATCATCCGATGAGATCAATCTCACTTGGGATAGCGTTGAAGGCGCAACAAGCTACCTTGTTGAGAGGACAGCCTCTGATGGAACCTTTGAAGAGATCGGAAAGTCTGAGAATACAGCCTACAGCGATATATCCTTCAACTCGGAGATAATCGCGCTTGATGGCTATGAGTATGATTATAGGGTCTCTGCTTTCTCAGAGGAGGGGCTTCAGAGCCAGTTCTCTGAAACCGAGACAGGATCTCTTTTATATGCCCCATCCAATATTGCGGCAACCAAGGGCTCTATAGAGTCTATCGGAAAGATTAAGATCACTTGGAGCCCAATAGAGGGAATAGACACCTATAGGCTCTTTACTGCAGAGGAGAATGCGGCCATAGCAAGCCTAGAGGATGCAGAGAGTCTTCTTCTGTCATCAAGCCCAATAACAATAGATAACGCATCTGATGAGAGTGGCTGCGCCTATATCTATACGCCCACAGAGGAAGAGGAGAATAGCGGTGAGAATATCATGTTCGCGCTCGCGGCAGTCTCTCCTCTGGATAGCGATAATATTTCAAATCTATCAACGATAGTTGTTGGCTACGCGCTATCAGATAATGCACCGCTACCGGTTGAGAGCCTCATGGCATCAGAGGGAGTCTCAAATGAAGTAAGTAGCGGCCTCACCGTAACTTGGAAGCCGGCAGAGAATGCAGTCTCTAACGAAAATATGACATACCTAATCTACCGTGCATCTGAGGGCGGACTTGAGAGCCAGATCCAGAGCCCTGAGATATCAAGCTCTGGAAATACCTATACCTTTAAGGATACATCCTCAGATCTCGAGACCGGTGTTATGTACACTTACACAGTCATTCCAGTAGATGGAAGCGTTAAGGGCCAGTCATCTTCAGTAAGTGCCTTCTTCCTATCAGGTCCAAATGAGGTAAATATAAGCTCTATAAACAAAAATGAAGCTGGTGAGTATGGCTATGGACTCTCGTTCTCATTCCCAGTTGGCCTTAACCCGAATGACCAGGGCTACTTAAAAAGATCAGATTGGAAATTCACAGTCTATGGCATAAAGAATACTGAGTCTCAGACTAAGTCAAACGCATTTTTGAAAGACACGAGGTTCTCTCTGATTGAAGACACTCTTTTAAGCGAGTCGAGCGATAGCTACCTAAGTAGCGCCACAGAGCTTTTGACACTTCAGGTATCAAATGCCACCCTTACATCTAGTGGATACAGCGTTTCACTCTATTCGACAAGCGCAGTGAACATTACTCAGTACAATGACTTTAGAGTAACGGTTACAAACTCTTCTGGAGTTACTTCGATGGTGTCTCCTGGAATTGCAATCTTCAATGGACTCAATATCAGAGACTTTCAGGCAACTAATAACTATTGGGATAGCTCATTAAGCGCAAATTCAAATGGAGTTTATCCAGTGGTGCTCTCATTTACATATGACCCAATTAATGCACTTGATGGAGTAGGAGAATGGTACAGAGTAGAGATTAAGAATGGATCAAGCGCTATAGCAGTACCGTCTCTTGACTCTACAGGTATGGTGAAATTCAACGATACGACACAAAACACCGCAGTAGGTGTTAAGTACACATATACTCTCAACTACACAGATATCTTCGGAAATTCATTTACCACCCCGCTTACCTCTACTGGCTATGGCTCTATAACCGACGAAGAGCTTATTGGCCAGATGGAGTACTTTGCCCTTAAGCCATGGGAGCATCAGAATGTGGAGATCAATAAGACCTG
>CANRIJ010000159.1 GCA_947630635.1 uncultured Spirochaetaceae bacterium
CTGTAAGCTTTGCATAGCGCTTCATGCCACTTGGAGAAAGAGAGATGTACTTCTCTTTTATCTTCTGTTTCTCGCTCTCCTCTGAGCTCTCGTCACTATCCAAGAACTCAACAAAGACATTCTTCTCAAAGTTGATGACCTCAAGGGGCTCATTCTCTTCATCATCAGACTCGAGGCTATCAAGCTCCTCGCTCTCCTCTTCCTCTAATTCGCCTTCCTCTTCAGAGTATCCCTCATCCTCATCAACCTCTTCGTCTTCATCGTTATCAAGTCCAATTATGTTGTTGTTATTGCTTTCAGACTCAAGAGTATCATAAAAGCCCTGATCATCTGTGCTGACTATTGGCTCTTCGCCTATAACTCTTTTGGATTCTGATTTATTGAGATCCTCAGCTTCCTCGCTTTCAAGCTCTCTCTCTTCTTCAGAGTGGCCCTCATCGTCAGGTATTTCCTCTCCAAATACATCGGGTGTCTCAATATTCTCCTCCTCAGAGAGCTCTTCCTCACCTACTGTATCCTCGACTTCACCAGGTTCTCTATAGACCTCATCCTTCTCAGCGCCGACTTTAGAGGAAACAAGCCTATCAAGCTCTCTTTCATCTTCCTCATCAAGTTCCTTTTCTTCCTCAGAGTAGATTTCGTCATCAAGTGCCTCTTCACCAAAGACATCGGGAGTCTCTATGCTCTCTTTCTCAGAGAGTTCTTCCTCGCCTACTGTGTTCTCGACTTCATCTGGCTCTTTGTAAACCTCTTCGTCATCCTTTCTATCAGATACCAGCTTATCGAGCTTTTCATTATCCTCTTCATCTAGTTCTTTTTCTTCCTCTGAGTAGCCTTCATCATCAGGAATCTCATTACCATCTACTCGATCAAGACCGATTATGGGGTTCTCTTCTTCTTTTGACTCTAGAGTGTCGTAAAATCCTTGATCATCAACGCTATCGATAGGCTCAGATGACTGAGATGAAACGTTTGTATCAAGCTCCTGCTGATCTTCTTCATCCAGTGCCTTTTCCGCTTCACTTGTAATTTGCTCATCATCGCCAGAGGCCTCATTTTCTGACTGTAGTTCATCGTAAAATCCCTGATCGCCAACGCTATCGATAGGATCTGGACTATCTTTAATTAGCTGGTCTAGATCTTCTGTCTCTTCAGCCTCGAGCTCTCTCTCCTCTTCAGAGTATCCCTCATCATTTGATAGCTCAGCTTCCTCCAGAGTCTTTTCATCTAAAGTATCTTCATTTGGTTCTTCTGCGCTGCTCTCATAAGCACCCTTCTTGTGCTTCTTTCTGTTTCTATAATACTTTGCGCTAATATACGGAGCTACTCTTACACCATCAAAAGAATCTGACTCTTTATAGAGGCTCTTCTTCGAATCTCTTGGATTCGAGCCCCTTTTCCTGTTCTTCCCCATTTTTTCGTACCCCAAAATAAAAATGTGACAGATGAAATATTAGTTTCTTGAAAGCTGTACTTCAATTTCTATTTACAAAAACAGGGACTTTTTTTACTAAAAAAAAACAAAAAAACGCTTAATAGTGCATGCATTTAAAGTGTATCCTTGCATTTCTAACGAAAAAATCAGAACCAAATAAGGTGAATTTTAATCTAAAAAAAGGCTTTTTATCGTCAAAAGCATTCAAAAATTTAAAAATTGCACTTTAACATACATCTATTTCACTTTTAAGTTTTGTTACTAAAATTCACACTTTAATTATCTAGTGCTAGACATCCAAATACCTCATCTAGAAAGACAAAAAAATCATTCAGAAATCACCTCAGCTTTTCATGAACAGATACCAAATACATCAGCTTAGACAAAATACTGAAAAGCTAAAAATCGCCTTTCTATAAGCAGGCTGAGAAAATTTAGAATTTTGGTTCTTTTATTGCCATTAAATGATATAAAAACATACAAGTTAAACTTTCTTGTTAATTATATAACATTTAACCGATTTATAATTTTTAATATTTAACACTGTGGTAAATTAGCACACTCTTTGACACATTTTTTTATTGTGTAATGGATATAATTTAATTTAACCTTTAAACATATTTTTTTACGGAGTAACAAATGAGAAAACTATTTGCAATCTCACTCGCTTTGATTCTTGCGACAACTGCACTCTTTGCAGGTGGACAGAAAGAATCAGCGGCATCAAGCTCTAGCTCAGCAGATAACACAGCATTCCACGTAGGAATCGTTACAGGTACAGTTAGCCAGAGCGAAGACGATCTCAGAGGCGCTGAGGCTCTCATTGCAGAGTATGGCTCGGTAGCAGACGGCGGTATGATCCAGCATGTCACCTACCCAGACAACTTCATGGAAGAGCAGGAGACAACAATCAACGTTATCGCAAGTCTCGCCAACGATCCTCTCATGAAGGCTGTAGTTGTCAACCAGGCAGTTCCTGGAACAACAGAGGCTTTCAGACAGATCAAGGAAATCAGACCAGACATCATCACAATCGCTGGTGAGCCACACGAAGACCCTGCAGTTATCGAGACATCTGCTGACCTCGCAGTCCAGAATGATTTCGTAAACAGAGGATTCCTCATCATCAACACAGCTCATGAGCTTGGATGCGATACATTTGTACACATCTCATTCCCAAGACACATGTCCTATGAGTCAATGTCTAGAAGAGCTGCAATCATGCAGGAAGCCTGCAAAGACCTCGGAATGACATTCGTTCTAGAGACTGCTCCAGACCCAACATCGGATGTAGGAGTTGCCGGTGCTCAGCAGTACATCCTCGAGAGAGTTCCTGCTTGGGTTGAACAGTATGGCACTAACACAGCTTATTTCTGCACAAACGATGCTCATACAGAGCCTCTTTTGAGACAGCTTCTTGAGTATGGCGGATACTTCATCGAGGCAGATCTTCCTTCTCCTCTTATGGGATATCCTGGAGCTC
>CANRIJ010000160.1 GCA_947630635.1 uncultured Spirochaetaceae bacterium
TTGGGCCACGACTATTTCACCGACGTCATCACGTTCGATTACAGCGACCGCAAAGGCAGAGCTTGTCTACTCGGCGTCGTTTGAGCCGGTAAAGGGCTTCACGCTCCCAATCGGCTATGACGAGGAGAGCCCGGAGTACACTGGGTACACTGGCGTCATCAGCATGCAGATCGGACAGGCCCCGGCAGGAAAGCCGAACTACACCGCCGATGTAACAGCGCTCACACTCACACCCGGAACCACTCCGTCGCAGGCTCCCACCCTCAAGGAGATCGTATACGGCTCAGTGACAGTCACCCTCCCAGAGACGCTAGACGGCGAGGATACAACCGAAGACAACCCGGCATTCAAGTACACCACCGTGTCATATGAGGTAATCTCCAGTGACGAGGTATACGCATCGGGAACAGCGACCCCAAAGACCGCAGAGGATGCCACCACATTCGCGATTGAGAACATCGCAACTGGCGGAACATACACTCTCAATGTCTCTCTCGTAGGGGACAACGGCAATACATGGCTTGCGGAGGATGTGGAGATCACTGCTCCGACAAGCGCAACTGAAGCAGGATCTGCGACCGTCGAGTCATTCGAAGAGCAGATTGCGACACTGACGGTAAAGCTCTCTGGAATGGACAGCTATCCTGCAAACGCGAAGTCGTACACTGTCACATATGCGCTCTGCGACAAGGATGGGAAGATAACGGGCGAGGAGATATCATTCTCCATTCCATCTACGGCCTTGGCCCAGATCGGGACAAATGGATTCCCAATAGCAGGTCTCGCTGTCGGAAGCTTCTACTCCGTGTCAATCGAAGTCAACACCGGAAAGGCAACCTACAGCGGAACACAGGCATCAGGAGCGATGGAAGCAGGCACCTCCAACGAGATCACAGTCGCTCTTGAAATCATATCCGGAACGGCCGAGCCAGAGCCTGAGCAGGTGACCGTGACTCTCAGTGCCACGGATGTAGATGTTACAGGAAGCGGCAGTGGCAATACCGAGATTGAGGCACTTGCAACTGGATCGATTGCGCTTACCCAGGCAAATCTGACAGACACAGATACAGTTCAGACGGCAAATCTCACCGTGACATTCACGGCGGCAAAGGAAGTCTCAATCACTGGTACTATGACACTCGCATCTGGTGTTCAGAATGTCGGCTCTTCGGTTGAGTTCACCAAGAGCATCCCAGTCGGTGAAATCGAGGGTATAGAATCCATAGAGAGCATCACCATTGCTGGAAGCGGGAGTGGAGCCGCATGGACTGTCAGCGGCATTACTATCGACGGAACAGCCGAGTCAGAGCCTGAGCAGGTGACCGAGACTGTCTCAGTTGGAGATGTCACTGCATCTGCATCTACTCAGCCATGGTCAAATACGACAGGGACACTGGCGCTCACGTTAGATAATATCCAGGACAACGAGTCTGGGAATATAGTCGAGTTGAGCATAACCCTTTCGCTTCAGGGGTCAAACAAGCTCAAGGTAGATAGCGGGACTTTCAAGCTCAAGGCCGGCGTCAAGGCATCTACAGTCTCAGAGCTCGCATGGGAAGGACTTAATCTCACTACTCTTGGTGGCGTGAAGGTGACAGGTGTCACTCTCACGGGAAACGACAGTGGAGACACAGGCACTTGGACAATAACAGCGGCAAGCTTCACAACTGAAGAAAATGCCTAATATCCTCTTCTCCTCTTCCGCCATTATGCATAGGCAGAGGGCGCCATATGGAAGGAGAGAGATGGAGATATAAAATTATGCAAGATTATTACAAATTTAATAAGTTTGAAATTTTATGATTAAAATTTTAATTAAACGACTTATTGCTAGATATTACTTTTTTAACTTTATAATTTCTAAAAACTTAAAAATTTAATTAAAAAAAATTCATGACATATTCATAAAATTTAAGTAATACTACTTGAGAATTTTTTTTGAATAATGATCGAGCAAAATTTGCTCATAATTTAGGCATTTTCTTATATTATAATAATTTACTTTATTTTAATTATTATTAACTCTTTTATTATGAAAAAAATTATCAACTTTATTAGAACATTAAATTTGGAAACAGAATTATCTGTAGATAATCTAAACGATTATCTAGAAGAATCAAAATTTAAAAGAAAAGCATATATAGCCCGAGCAGGAGTTCATAGTTACGTATCATCAATAGTTCAGCTATTTGAATACAACAAAAGCAATATGTATGTTGAATTATGCAAAGCATATAACATTAAACCTGATAGTTCTTATGGATCTGATAAATATTTAAAACTTCACAATATTGCCTTCTTTTTAGAGTTCATCATGGACACCAAGAAAATATCAAAATACAAATTGGTTAACTTAGTCGATGATGGTGAGAAATCAAAATTAAGGATCTTATTAAAGAAAGCCAGAACAGGATTGAGTAGCAATATTCTCTTAAGCACATTAATGCGTTATTTAAATGGAATCAAAGTTCATTTGGTTGATTTTATTTTTCTTTTACCAACGTTCTGTAAATTAATTCCAACTATTATTGAATCAAATCCTAAATACGAAAATTGGCTTCCAATATTAAAAGAAAAAGAAAAAAGTTTATTTAAGTTTAGTAAACTTTAATAAAACAAAGATCTGTTGAAAGCAGCGCCGGGCCGCCCTCAAAGACTTTTCGGGCGGCCCGGGTGCTGCTTCGCAGCACTTTTTAAAAAGGCAGACAAGCTGCCTTTTTATTGTAATCATAACGTTTAAGCGCAAGCGCTTAAACAAAAGCTCACCCTTTCGGGTGAGCCGTTATGATTACATTAGTAATCCAAAGTTTTTGCTATCTCCATCTCTCTCCTTCCATATGGCGCCCTCTGCCTATGCATAATGGCGGAAGAGGAGGAGAAG
>CANRIJ010000161.1 GCA_947630635.1 uncultured Spirochaetaceae bacterium
ACAATTTACACCAAGAGCCAGGACATCTCCTACGCTTCTCTTTTTCAAGAGTATCTTAACCTCACCACTTGAGAGTGTGTCTCTCTCACCGTCCTCATACTCGACTATTAGATGGCCCTTGGAGTCTATATCAAGAGCGAGTGCCTCTCTATACTCTCCCCCTTTGAGCCTATATATTCGCTTTCCAATAAGAAAGCACTCTCTTTTATACTCTTCGATAAAGTCCTCATCAATAACAGCTATCACAGACTTAACTGCCTCTTTCAGAAGATCCATCCTAGAGAGGCTCCCCTCTCCATTTGGATAGATAGATCCGGCAATATCCTTAAGGCTATCAGGAAATTCGCTCTCCTTTACTCTGAGGTTGATTCCTATTCCGATTATAAAGCTGTCAAAGAGCCCACTCTCCATCGAATAGGAGCCCTCTGTGAGTATTCCGACTATCTTCTTCCCATCCAGATATACATCATTGACCCACTTAATTGAGCACTTCTTTCCAGTTGTCTTCTCTATTGCCCTGAGAACTCCAAGAGATGCGGCAGTGGTTATCAAATCCGAGTCTTTTACACTATCGCCGGGAAGAACGAGAGTAAAGTAGAGTCCTCCCTTTGGTGAGAAGAATGACCTTCCCATTCTTCCCCTTCCACCAAACTGTGTCTCTGCGACAAGAAGAAGGGGAGCTCTCTCGCCCTTTGTCAAAAGGCGCTTTGCCTCATTGTTTGTCGAATCTATTTCATTTAGAAAGAATGTCTTTATGCCAGTGCCCTTGAATGAAAGCTCTAGATAGTCTTCGGTAAAGGCATCCTGAGTTGACTTAAGCGAGTATCCATTCTTTGTCGAGGCCTCGATCTCAAAGCCATCATCCCTAAGCGATGATATTGCGTTATGGATTGCCATTCTGCTCTTTCCAAGATGAGTTGACATACTCTCTCCAGATACAAAGCCACCCAAAGAAGAGAGGAGAATCTCCAAAACGCTCTTTTTCAAAGACATATCTTCATTTTCACAAAAAGAGAGAAGAGTGGCAATTGACTCTCTTTTCCTTCATTTGTAAACTCTTTCTAGAAATTGAGTTTACAATGTATATACTATCACCTCTATACAGCGCACTGATTGCAATAGGAACATTCATAAGAATAGATATAGGCGTCTATCCAATAACGCTTCAGACTCTCTTCTGCTTCCTTGCACTGCTTACGCTTCGACCCAAAGAGGCAGTTCTATCGACTCTCATTTACCTCTTTATGGGGCTGATAGGAATCCCGGTATTCACAGCTGGAGGCTCTATCGCGGCATTTTTGGCACCAAGCGGAGGATTCTTGATTGGAATGCCTTTCTCAGTTCTTATCGGATCCCTTATTGTAAGCAAAAAGGGCCACAAAGCGCTTTGGGCACTTCTTGCGCTGCTTTCATCTGAAATAGTGCTCTACCTATTTGGAATACTCTACCTCAAATTCACCTCTGGAATGTCTCTTTATAGATCATTTATGGTAGGCGCCCTGCCATACCTAACGGGAGATGCGATAAAGATAGGTGTGTCACTTTTAGTCTATAAGCCCATATGGAGCCAGATAGAGAGGATTAGAAAGCGCAGGGTGAGCATTTCAGAATAGAAAAAAAGGGCTGCATATGCTATTTTGAGGCTATGTCATACTCAGGTGAAGAATATCTGGATGAATATGTAGAATCCTTTGACAGAACAAGAAGATACTCCTTTGGAAAGAGCGCGAGCCCGCTTCCCACGACAAAGGAGATAGAACAGATCGAAACGAGTCTCATGAGCCTCTTTTTCCCAGGCAATCAGGGAATAAATGACACTGAGTCTCTAAGAGATGCGATAAGACAGAATATGAAGTGGACACTCTCCTCTCTCTTTGAGGCGGTGCTTCTTGCATATAAGTACGAGAATCAGGACGCCCCCAGAAAGGATGCAGAGGAGTTTTCCCATAGCATCGTCGATACCCTTGCATCAAAGCTCAAAGAGATAAGGCTAAAGCTGAAGACCGATGCCGAGGCGGGATTTAATGGAGACCCGGCAGCAAAGAGCATACAGGAGGTAATACTCTGCTACCCTGCTCTATACGCAATCACACAGCATAGAGTCGCCCATGAGCTCTATAGTATGAGCGTTCCCCTCATTCCAAGGATGATGAATGAGATTGCCCATAGCAAAACAGGAATCGACATTCACCCCGGAGCAACGATAGGAAAGAGCTTTTTTATTGACCACGGAACCGGAGTCGTTATTGGCGAGACGACTCTGATTGGAGAGAATGTAAAGCTCTACCAGGGAGTGACTCTTGGAGCGCTCTCATTCCCAAAGGATGCCTGCGGAATGCTCCTAAGAGGCTCAAAGAGGCACCCGACAATTGAAGATAATGTGACAATCTACGCCAACGCAACGATTCTAGGGGATATCACAATAGGCAAGAACTCCACAATCGCCTCAAACGCATGGATCAAGGAGAATATCCCCCCAAACTCCAGAGTCATAGCAGATACACCCGATATCAAGATAATAGAGAAACTCTAAGAGGATTTGACGAAATTAGCCTGCCCTTTATAAAATCCCCGCTTCTCAGCACACTCTCTCCTACAACCTCGCACTTAAGGTAGTTTGAGCTTGTGGCCATATGACTATCCTCAACTATAAGCTCAAGAACTCTTCCGACTTGCCGCTCTGTATATCTCCTGTTGAGCTCCTTTGAAAGAGATCTAAGCCTCTCTGCCCTATCATCGCGAACTCTCTCCTCAGGGTGCTTCACGCTATATAGTCGCGTCCCCTTCCTTGGAGAATAGGGAAATACATGCATGTATGAGAGGTCCAGCTCTCTTATAAGAGAGCTGGACCTCTCATACATGCATGTATTTCCC
>CANRIJ010000162.1 GCA_947630635.1 uncultured Spirochaetaceae bacterium
CTGAATGCAATCACTGATAAGAAAGGTGACCAGACGACAGGAATCCTCCTCGGCGCTGATATTGAATTGAATCCAGAAGAAGTTAAGCATGATGCTTTCCTTCTTCTCAGTGAAGAGCCTGAGGTGACTCTTGACCTGAATGGGCATAAGCTCACTGCTACGGCTAATTCGAAAGGCCAATCAAAAACCCCGACATCATTTATAGCTGTTGTCAATTCTGAACTCACAATTAAGGACAGCAGCAATGGAAATGGACAGATTGGAGATACTGTGAAGACTGGCTACATGGCTGTTTGGGTATATAGCGATGGCAGCAAGCAATCAAGCGTTACTATTGAGAATGGAAGGTTCTTCGGAGAAATGGTGGCGGTCTATCTTCAGGGAAGGAAGTCCGTCGGCATCATCTCAGGAGGAGAGTTCAAGACGTATTCGAAGTATGGATCAACAGAAAGATACTGGACGATCAACATCTATAATGACGATGCAATGAAGAAAGGAAATGAAGGCGCCTATTACTCGGTGACTGGCGGAAGATTCTACGAGTTTGATCCTTCTAATCCAAATACAGACGACTGTAAGACATATGTAGCCGGTGGCTATCATTCTGAGAAAGTTGACGACGATTGGTATGTGGTTAAGCCAGGCGCTGCCAACTAATCAGATCATTGAATTCTACAGGAGGGCTTCGGCTCTCCTTTTTTTATGGTGTTGTTCTAAAATTGGCAAAATTCGATTTTTTTGAATATAGATTATGTGGGCAAAAGAATATTAAATGTAGTCTTTTTTGTGTTTGCTATTTTAGCAACTCTCAATGCTTCATATTTGAAAGTAAATAAGAGTGGGTTTCAGTTTGAGTTTAATGGCTATCTATTAGAGATGCATAATTATAGGTTCTCGATTAATGGACCTGTATTTTCATATGGTCAGATAGATAGAAGCGGTCTAATTAAGACTCTTAAGGATCCCTATTCATCAAAGTCGCTTTTGCCAAAAGCGATGTCATGGAATAAAAACGGAGAGTATAGCGGAAGTGTTCTCAATTACAGAAATGCATCAATTGCATTTGGTTTTGGAAAGAGGCCTTTTGCCTCTATTACAATAGATGGAGGCGATTTCTTCTTAATGGGGCTTTTTGCATTCAAGAATAATAGTGGATTCTTCATGCAGGAGAGTATTTCTGAGAAGGGTGAGAGCAGGGTTTTCTATTTGGGAGCATCATATAAGAATCCATATTTTGATGGACTCTTTCTATTCTCTCTTCTCTCTTCTGGGAGAATGGATTTCTTCTTTAATGCAAAATTCAGTATTTGGAAGCTTGAGGCCGAACTCTCATATGGAAATATTGCCTCTATTTACAAAAGAGATAAGCGCTATAACTTCGCTTCAAGAATAAAACTCTTTGTAGATAGTGCATATTTGGAGCTATCCATGAAGTTTGGCGAGATGCCGATTTATTCATATGAGCATATGCTCTTTGATCTCGAGGTCAAAGGAGCCTTTGAGATAGAGGATGCATCATTTTCTCTATCGATGATGAAGAGAATCGATAAGATGGGCAGACGAGACTCTGACTATAAAGTCTCTTTTGAGTACTTAGGCTTTAATATGGGCTATAAAGGCAAGAAGGGCATTTTCTACAGTATTCCATTTAAAGAGATGACTCTTGTATTTGAAAACGGAGTCTATAAGGCGGCATTCAGACTTCCAATAAAGAGCGAGAATGCCCATATAGAGGTATCTTTCTCTTCTGCCATGGCTATCGATGTAGAGCTTTTATTGTATTTCTAGCTTGTTGAATGGATTATCCATACTTTGTAAAATTCTATAGGAGGTTTCCTATGCAAATATACAATACCATGAGTCGCAGAGTAGAGGACTTTGTTTCCATCAATGAAGGGGAAGCAAAGATGTATTGCTGTGGACCAACGGTATATAACTATGCCCATATTGGAAACCTGAGGACATACATATTTGAGGACCTTTTAAAGAGAACTCTCAAGGCCTCTGGCTATAAAGTTCTTCATTGCATGAATATTACTGATGTAGGGCATCTTACAGGTGATGGAGATGATGGCGAGGATAAGATCGAAAAGCGAAGCAAGGAGACCGGAAAGAGCGTCTATGATATAGCTCGATTCTATGAGGCCGCCTTCTTTAAGGATATCGATAGGCTGAATATAGAGAGACCTGATATAGTTTGCCGCGCAACAGAGCATATTGAGGATATGATCAAGCTTATCAAGAGGCTTGAGGATGGAGGGCATACATATACCTCTGGCGGAAATGTCTATTTCTCAATCGATACCATAGATGACTATGGAAAGCTTGCTGGACTCAATCTTGATAATCTTAAGAGCGGTGCAAGAATCGAAATCGATCAGAATAAGAGAAATCCAAAGGATTTTGTTCTTTGGTTTACAAAATCAAAATTCGAGAATCAGGCAATGGTTTGGCCCTCTCCTTGGGGTGTAGGATACCCAGGATGGCATATCGAGTGCTCTGCTATGAGCATGAAGTATCTTGGAGAGCACTTTGATATACACTGCGGTGGAATAGATGCCATACCTGTGCATCATACAAATGAAATAGCCCAAAGTGAGGCTGCTATTGGCCATACTTGGGTAGACTATTGGTGCCATGGAGAATTTCTTGTAAATGATAAGGGCAAGATGTCAAAGTCATCGGGCTCATTTCTCACATTAGATACTCTGGTAAATGATGGATATGACCCGCTTGATTATAGATATTTCTGCCTAACTGGCCATTATAGAACTCAGCTTAAGTTCTCATATGAGGCATTAGATGCGGCTAAGAGCGCAAGACGCCAGCTTATGAGGCGTATAAGCGAGTTTAAGAA
>CANRIJ010000163.1 GCA_947630635.1 uncultured Spirochaetaceae bacterium
TCCGCCCGACGGCGCAGAGCCCCTGTCATCGCATGAGGCGAACAAAAGCGCCAGGATGAGGATTGGGGCTTAGGCGTTTTCCTTCTTTTCTAGGTTCTCTCTTGCAACTGATAGCATTAGCTTTATTCTGTTTTCCTGGTTTACTTTAGTTGCAGAGGGATCATAGTCTATTGGGACTATATTGGAGTCAGGGTAGGCTTCTTTTAAGGGTCTGATCATGCCCTTACCGACTATGTGGTTAGGTAGGCATCCAAATGGCTGTGTGCAGACAATGTTCTCATAGCCTTTATTGATGAGTTCTACCATCTCTGCTGTTAAGAGCCAGCCTTCGCCCATCTTGCAGCCTTCGTTGATGAATTTGTCTCCATATTCCTTTAGTTCCTTGAATGAGCCAGGGACAGTGTATTCTGGGTGTTTTGCTATGGCCTCTCTGGACCAAGTCTCAATCTTTTCGAAGTAGGGGAGTACAAAGTACTTTGATAAAAGCGAGTGGAAGAATCTTCCGCCATAGTACTTTCTATCCATAATCTGGTTATTGAAGCAGTACATGGCAAAGCCCATCATTGGGGGAATCATTACCTCGCAGTCTTCGTCTCTCAAAAGGCCTTCAAGGTTGGAGTTTCCGAGTTTTGAGAATTTCATATAGATCTCTCCTACAACTCCAACCTTGACCTTTGGAACTCGTTTTTGGGGAATGCTTGCAAAGTCATCTGCAATCTTATTGAAGTTTATCTTCAGGTTCTTCCAGAAGTAGCCTCTGTTTTTCTTAAAGCACTCTGCAAGTATTGATACCCATTTATCTACCATCTTGTCAGTATCGCCCTTATTTATCTCATAGGGACGAGTCTGGTTTGCCATTACCATGATAATATCGCCATAGACAACAGCTGCTGCTGCCTGAATTACCATCATGGATGTGATTTTGAAGCCAGGATGGCTATTCATTCCGCTTAGATTCAGCGATATCACAGGAATATCGCCCATTCCAGCCCTCTCCATTGCCTTGACAAGGAGAAAGTAGTAGTTGGAGGCTCTGCATCCGCCGCCGGTTTGGCTGATTGCCACTGCGCATTTATTTCTGTCTACAAGGCCCTTTTCGATTGCGTCTATCATCTGGCCGATAACCAAGAGGCAAGGGTAGCACATGTCGTTATGAACATACTTCAGCCCTAGCTGTATAATCTCAGGTCCGCTGTTTTCAAGAATCATTACCTTGTAGCCGTGATTTGTGAAGATCTTAGACATTATTGCAAAGTGCGTTGGGGACATGTTAGGGGCAATTATTGTCCAGTCTTTTTTCATATCCTTAGTGAACTTCTTCATTCTTGTCCTCCAAAGCGGCAAAGAGACTTCTCAGTCTTATTCTAACGGCACCAGTGTTTGTTATCTCATCTATCTTTAGCTGAGTATATATCTTGTCATTCTCTCTTAGAATCTCTCTTACCTCATCTGTTGTGACAGCGTCTAAGCCGCATCCAAATGACACTAGCTGCACAAGCTCCATATCGCTTCTGTCTCTTATGTATCGCGCCGCATCATACATTCTTGCGTGGTATGTCCACTGGTTGAGGACATTCACCTTCTCCTTCTTAATTAGGTATGACAGCGAGTCTTCGCTTAGAACAGATGCGCCAAGCTCTAGTATGAGTGAGTTGATAGAGTGGTTTACCTCAGGGTCTACGTGGTATGGGCGTCCTGCTAGAACTATTATTCTTCTCTTTTCTTTAATAGACCTATCTCTGATCTCCTGAGCCTTCTGGGCTATTTTATTTTTGTATTCATCAAGAGCCTTGTAGGCCTTATCTACAGCCCTCTTTGCATCCTTATCGCTTACATTGAACTCGTCTCTTATTCTCTTATGGAGATGCTTTTTGTTCTCAAGCGACATATATGGGGCAATGAACTTGCTATCCCCTGTATTCTGGTTAGCCTTTATAACCTCTCCATAGTAGGCCACAACTGGGCAGTTGTAGTGGTTTGTTCCCTTCTCCTCATCAATGTTGTAGCTAGATGATGGATAGAATATATAGTCGCAATTCTCTTTTCTCAGGTATTCCACATGGCCATGCATGAGCTTTGCTGGAAAGCATACCGTATCTGATGGAATCGAGTCCTGTCCCTTGGTATATAGATCTCTATTTGAGAATGGAGATACGATGACCTCATATCCAAGCTCATCAAAGAGAGTGTAGTAGAAGGGCAGTAGCTCATACATAGAGAGTGCCATAGGAAGTCCTATCCTTATTTTATTTTTCTTGTCTTTTGGACTTTCCATGTACTCTCTTAAAAGCGACTGCTTATAGGCGTATATATCATAGTCTTCGCTCTTTTCTCTCTTTTTGCCTGTAATGGGCCTATCACACTTGTTGCCGCTGATAAGCCTTCTCTCTTTTGAGAAGGTGTTGATGGTAAGGAGGCAGTGGTTGGTGCAGCCATTGCACCTCACACTCTGCACTTTATGCTCCATATTCCTAAGTTCTTCAAGATTGAGTGTAGTGGACTTCTCTCTCTTCTTGCTCTTTGCGTATAGCGCGGCTCCATAGGCTCCCATAAGACCGGAGATCGTTGGTCTTATGACATCCCTTTTTAGCTCTTTCTCAAAGGCTCTGAGTACAGCGTCATTTAAAAACGTTCCGCCTTGGGTGACTATGTTCTTCCCTAGCTCATCTATATTGGAGGTCCTTATAACCTTATAGAGGGCATTTTTGACAACAGATATGGCAAGACCGGCTGATATATCCTCAATTGAGGCTCCATCCTTTTGTGCCTGCTTGACGGATGAGTTCATGAAGACAGTGCACCTAGAGCCTAGGTCCACTGGGCTCTTTGCCTTTAGGGCAAGGGATGCAAACTC
>CANRIJ010000164.1 GCA_947630635.1 uncultured Spirochaetaceae bacterium
CGATAGATGCCTATGAGGGATTTGCATTTGTGCAGCACTCTGTGATTATTACCCCTGAGCTTATTGATAGGCTCGTTGAGAGGGTCGATAGAAGTCTTCCAGGCTTTGCAGAGGGAGCAATAGTGGCTAACCTACATCCGGGATATACAAGAATCACATACTCTAATGAGATACCGCACTCTGTAATAGCTAAGGCAGTTGATATTATAGAAATTGAGCTTCCATATCTGATGTACGATGATGGACCAAGAGAGTCGACTGGAAAGACGATTCTATTCAGCGATCCTGAGACTGAGCTTAAGAATGATTGGAAGATGGATAAGCACACGCTGACAATCGCAGCTTCTCCATGGGGTATTTCCTACTCGGATTTCTACAATGCAAAGAATCTCAATATACCTCAGTCTGGGGGATCGCCGCTTGGGCTTAACGATACGCTTTCAACCTATGGCTTCGGAGCGCAGCTTGATTACACATGGAAGGCAAAGGACTGGGTTGGAGTATCTGTACAGGCTGGCTTCAATATGTTCTTAGTCAATCCGAATGGCAAGAACTTCTCTGAGTATGACAGAAATGGCGGAGCATGGTTTAGAACGGGCAACTACTACTCAATTCCTCTCATACTGCAGCTTGATTTCTTTGCCTCAATTGGAGAGAGATTCGATATCATATTCGGATTTGGACTTGGAGTAGAGGCGACTAACCTCAGAGATGTATGGGAACTCTGGTGTGCAGGACAATTTGCCTTTGGCTTCTCATTTAGGTTCGCAGAGCACTTTGCTCTCAATGTTCAGGCTTTGGGAAGAGTTCAGATTCCTACCAAGTACAACTTTTCAGAGGTTATAAACGTGACCTATACAGGCGTAATGCCTATGATTGGTCTCTCATGGATAATTTAACTGGAATGGGGCGTTTGCCCCATTTCTTTTTATTATTATCTTTATGCTATGAGTGGAAAGGAAAAGAGAGATAAGAAAGGCAGAATAACCATTAATCAGGATCCTGACTTTCAGTATGCCAACAAGAAGTATAAGCCTCTTGCCATAGTGTGTTGGGTTTTGGGTATTTTGGTTGTTGTTGCGCTTCCGGTTGCGCTTTTGCTTTATTATTATCTGTAAAAAAAATCGGCCTAAGCCGAATTAGCGAGAGAGGGACTCGGACCCCCGACCGAGCGGATATGAGCCGCTTGCTCTACCAACTGAGCTATCTCGCCATGCTGTTAAAATTTAGCATTTAGCATTATTTCAGTCAACGCTTCTCTTTTTCAATTTTATTCTTTAGTATTCCAAGACCCTCAATTTCGATTTCTACCTCGTCCCCAATCTGCATTCCAGATATTCCGTCTGGTGTTCCTGTTGAGATTACATCTCCTGGAAGAAGGGTCATTGCCTTTGAGATATATGAGATCAAATAGCTGACTTTGAATATCAGATTCGAGGTATTCGACTCCTGTTTTTTTACGCCATTAACTCTCGATTCAATTTTTAGGTTATCAGGATCTACTTCATCTGAGATATATGGTCCAAGTGGGAGAAAGCCGTCGAAGCACTTACTGAGTGTCCACTGCCCATCAACTGGCTGAAGGTCTCTTGCGGTAACGTCATTTGCATTTGTGTATCCCAAGACGTAGTCTAAGGCATCTTTCTCTTCAACTTTGTGGCATCTCTCTCCAATTACAACCGCGAGCTCAGCCTCGTAATCAAGGCGATGAGACATCTCAGGGTAATAAATCGGGCCATTTGGCCTATTTGCTGAGGTTGATGGCTTAATGAAGATAACAGGGCTCTTGGGTATAGGCTTCTTGAACTCCTCTGCATGATCTCTGTAGTTGAGTCCAATGCAGACTGCCTTGGAGAATTCAACTGGGCTTAAGAGAGTGACCTTTTCAAGGCTTGTTATCTCTTCGGTGAGAACTCGCTTTTCAAATGGAGTTCCAAGTAGTACCTGAATTGAGTTGTCCTTATGGAGTATTCCATATTTTATCTCTCCATTTGACCTTAGGAATCTTACATATCTCATGTTTTTTATGATATTCGTTTTTGTTTTTTTTTAAACTATACCTCGATTAAATACCTATCCTTGTAAACATTATTTTGTGCTTTTATAATCTTTTTGCTATGAAGAAAAAGCGTTTGATTACATCAGCTCTCCCATATGTCAACAATGTTCCTCATCTGGGAAATCTGACACAGGTTCTATCGGCAGATGTCTTTGCCAGATTCTGTCGTCTAAACGGCTATGAGACACTCTATGTCTGCGGAACAGATGAATATGGCACTGCAAGTGAGACTAAGGCTCTTCAGGAGGGAGTGACTCCTAAGGAGCTTTGTGATAGGTATCATAAGATTCACAAGGAAATTTATTCCTGGTTTAATATCGCATTTGACTATTTTGGAAGGACTTCGACTGAGAAGCAGACTGAGATAGTCCAGCATATTTTCAAGAAAGTCGATGAAAATGGCTATATAACCGAAAAGGAGATTGAGCAGCTTTACTGTCCCAAGTGCCAGAGATTTCTAGCCGATAGATATGTGACAGGCGAGTGTCCTCACTGTCACTCTGAGAAGGCTAGGGGCGATCAGTGCGAGACCTGTGGAACGCTTTTGAATCCTACAGAGCTTATAAATCCAAAGTGCTCTGTCTGCTCAACAACTCCGATATTGAAAAAGACTAAGCACCTATACATAAATCTTCCCAAGGCTCTTCCTCTTTTGGAGGAGTGGATGAAGAGGGCGAGCAAAGAGGGTTTCTGGGCAAAGAACGCAGTTCAGATTACAACAAGCTGGATTCGTGATGGACTTCAAGAGAGATGCATTACCCGTGACCTGAAGTGGGGTATACC
>CANRIJ010000165.1 GCA_947630635.1 uncultured Spirochaetaceae bacterium
AGAGCCCATTGGAGAGATAGTAATCAAGAGCTCCGTTATCCTCAAGGGAGACTCCCCTTGAAAATGCTGAGCTAATCTGATCGGAAAATTCCTCATCGCGCTCTAGAATATATGACCAAAAAGAGTCCCTGCTCTTCTTAGAAAGCGGAGAAAACTGGCTATCATAGGCAAAGAGCGGACCGAGTTCCAACTCAGTTGAGGAGATAGCGGCCTTTTTGCCTTTGTCCTCCTTCAAATTGAGGTCGTAAAAGCCTATGTAGCGATTATAGAGGTATCTGAAATTCTCGTTTCTGACGAAGACCTCGTTGAAGCTCAATAGATCGCCTGAATAGACATCTCTGGAGTACCAACCAGAATTGAGATATCCATTTTTTGTGACTTTGATCTCTGAAAGCGGCACGAGCTTTCCAGAGAGGCTCTTCATCAGAGAAAGGAAAAACTGCGGAAGCTCCTCTAGCTTGCCTTCTCTGATGGCTCCCATAAGTATCTGATCTATGTTTAAAAAGAGGATAATATCACGTGTCTTCGCTTGAGAAAGAAGCTCTCTAAGACCCCTGAATAGGCCTTCGAGACCCATATCCCCAAGTGAATAGGATTGAACCATGCGAGATGCAGCATCAGATGTAATATAGACCTTCAGTCGCTTTCCAAGCTCATTCATCATAAAGCTCTCATCTGAAACCTGGCTCTTAAGGGCAGTATTGTAGGGAGAGATGACTATGGATTCGACCTTGCAGTTCTTGAGAGCCGAGAAAAAAGACGTAGAGAAGACCTCTCCATAGAAAAAGGCGCTATCTGAAAGTGAAAGGTAGTCCTTTCTGATCTGGCTTGTTAGCCTCTCTATCTCCTTTGGCCTGTCTTTGGGCTGCATTAGGCTAAGAATCGATTGATTATAAGAGCCTGTTAAGAACTCAATGTCCCCTCGCTTTGCCAAAAACGAGAAAAGAGTCTTGAACTCGGCCCTATGCTCTCTTATATGCTTCATCATATAGGATGACTGATATAGAAAAATCCTGTTTCCCTGGCTGTTATAGAGGTACGAGAGAACAGGCTGATATACATAATTCAGAGCTCTGTTTAAGGCAGAGCTCTCAGATGCGTTAGATATAAGAGTGTAAAAACCGAGTGCAATCCTCAAGCTAATCTCGCTTTACTATGCACTTCTGCGGACAGAGCTCTGCGGCCTCTGGGGCTGAGCCCTGCGGTTTTGTATAATCGTTATGCGAGAGAAAATTCTCTACTGCAAATGGTGAGTCAGGAACCTTGATCTGGCATATCTTACAGCCAATGCACCCAACCTGGCAGACCTTTCTTACCTTTCCGCCTGGCATATGGTTGTTGCATTCAACAAGATACTCAGCTGAGTACGGAACCATCCTGATAACGTGTGTCGGACAGACTTTTGTACAAGCCATGCAGCCAATGCACTTCTCTTTGTCTACCCTGATCTTTCCATCATCGTCTCGTGATATTGCCCCTGTTGGACAGACCTTCATGCAAGATCCGAGGTGCACACAGCCCTCTTTGCAGGCCATTGGCCCGCTCTGATTGATATATGCTGCATTGCAGTCATCCATTCCTACATACTTGTAGTCCACGACAGTCTTCTTCCAGTCTCCTCCGCAGTGAACGAATGCGACCATCTTCTCCATCTCAACGGCCTCTATGCCAAGAATCTCGGCCATACGCTCTACAAGCTTATTTCCGCCAGGAGAGCAGAGCCCGGGCTTCGCCTCTCCTTTATAAACTGCCTCAGCATAGGCGCTGCAACCAGCGTAGCCGCATCCACCGCAGTTTGCACCAGGCATTGCAGCCTCTAGCTCAACGAGCTTCTCATCCTTTGGAACGGCAAGCTTCTTACTTGCTACAGCGAGGCATATTCCAAGTATCCATCCCAGAAGGGCAAGAACCAAAAATGCAAAAAATATATTCATCCTTCCCCTCCTCTAAGCCAGTCCAAGATTCACAATAAGAGATGAATCAAATGCCATAAATGCCAAAGCCATGAGGCCAGCAGAGATAAATGTTATAGGAACTCCCTTGAACCACTTTCTCACTGGGCTCATCTCAAGCTTCTCTCTTACATTGGCCATAAGGATTATCGCCATTGTAAAGCCAAGGCCAGCAGCAATTCCCGCCACAAATGACTGAAGCACATTATACGAGTTGTCAATATTCAATATAGCAATACCAAGAACAGCGCAGTTAGTGGTAATAAGCGGAAGATAGATTCCAAGAGCCTGATAGAGTGCAGGAGCAGTCTTCTTTATAACCATCTCAACAAGCTGTACAAGAGATGCAATAACCAGAATAAAGGTTATGGTCTTCATGTACTCAAGGTGCAGGTATGCAAGAAGGTAATAGATTCCCGTGCAGCAAACAGATGCAATTGCAGTAACGAATGTAACTGCAACGCCCATTCCGATAGCGCTTGAGGCATTCTTTGAGACTCCGATGAAGGGGCAGATTCCCAAGAATCTTACGAAGATGAAGTTATTTACGAAGATATAAGCAATTAAAATGCCGATATAGCTCATGCTCTCACCTCCTTAAGCTCCTTGGTCTCCTCTTTGACCTCTTTTAGAGCCCTATGCTTGGCATTCCTATCAGCCCACCATGTAAAGAAGGCCTTAAGATATCCCATTACAAGGAGAGCGCCTGCAGAGAGTGCAATGACTCTAATCGGGCTCTTTGAGTAATAGGGAATGCTCCATGAGATATGAATGTCTCCCAAATTGATAAGGGTGATTGTTCCAGAGCCGATGACCTCTCTAATAAGAGCAATAAGGG
>CANRIJ010000166.1 GCA_947630635.1 uncultured Spirochaetaceae bacterium
AGAGAGGAAGCCACTATAAAACTCACAGAGAGCCTATCGCTAGAGGGCCTCGATTCATATATATTCTCCGAGGAGCCTCTTATCTCATTTGTCGTTTCGGTTGACCTCTCTCACTTCAAGAGCGAGTCGGAGTTCTATGGTGTATTTGCAAAGAGGATGACTCGTCTTCTCGAAGAGGAGAAGTCTATTCAGAGAATCTCATCCAGCGACCTATCTCATGGCATGGAGTCCCTTGGCGCAGACTATCTGGATGCAGTGAATGTGAATGACTGGGAAGAGAGTGTGGATGTAAGGGAATTCATGGTACATAGAGACCTTATAGGAACGCTTGGAAAGACTGGTTTTTCATATACTACTGAGGATGAGATAAGGCTCCAGGAGGCTATAGAGAGAGGAGATGAGGTAAAATCAGGCGATATCTTTGAGAGGATAGTCTCTCATAATAGGGAGCTTGGTTCCTCCCCAAGGAATATGCGCTACCTGCTCTTTGCTGTTATGAATACTGTAGTGGGCGTCTCAAATAAGCTGACTCAGCAATATGATTGGAGCCTTCCTGCAATTCACTTCTCTCCCATCATCCAGTCAGTTGACTTCAATAAGTCCTTTAGTGAGGTGTCCTCTACTATCAGGGAGCTCTCAATGAGAGTCAATGCCCTCAGAGAGGAGGAGGGCGGGGATAGCAACAAGTACTATCTTATCTACAAGAAATCGATGAAGATAATCCAGGATGAGTATTCAAACCCGATGATGAATGTCCAGTATATTGCCAATAGGCTCTTGGTATCCAATGCATTTCTATCGCGTATATTCAAGAAGTACCATGGCATTAATATATCTGAATACCTGGCAGAGTATAGAATCATGCAGTCTAAGATTCTTCTTTCAAGCGGAGCCAAGATAGACGAGGTTGTCTCCTCTTGCGGCTTTGGAAGCACAAGAACCTATCTTAGGCTCTTTAAGAAATATGAGAATGTAACACCGAGTCAGTTTAAGGAGAAGAGGATAGAGAATGAAAACGAAAAAGCTTAATGTGGCTCTAATTGGCTGCGGAGCAGTAAGCCGAAATCATGGAAAGGCGCTTTTGAATAATGAGTATGCCACTTTAAGGTACATTGTGGATATCAACAGGGACCATGCTGAAAAGTTTCAGGAGAAATATGGCGGAGAGATTCTCTCTGATTACAGAGAGCTCTACGAAAAGGATGTAGATGTGGTCCACGTAATCACTCCGCATTATACGCATCCTGAGATCGTCATTGACATGCTGGAGCATGGCTTTGATGTTCTTACTGAGAAGCCCATTGCAATTGACAGGCGCGATGGAGTCAGGATGATCGATAAGAGCGAGGAGCTTGGAAGAAGGCTCGGTGTCTGTTTCCAGAATAGGCTTAATAAGGCCACGAAGATGGCAAAAGAGATAATCGATGACAAGCGCTATGGAAATATTGTCTCTATGATGGGGCTTGTTGGATGGGACAGGAGCGGCAAGTACTATTCTGAGAGCCCATGGAGAGGAACCTACGAGAGGGAGGGCGGCGGAACGATTATAAATCAGTCGATTCACACAATCGATCTGATGGATTACCTATCTGGGGGAATTTCTGAGGTAAGCGCATTTGATGCCCACTTGAGAGAGAATACCGAGTATGAGGTAGATGACTTTGCCATGGCATACTTCAAGTTCAACAGTGGTGCAACCGGGGTTGGCTTCTTTACAAATGCATATGAGAAATCAAAGATCTGCGACGTGGAGATACACCTTGAAGGGGCAACGCTGCTTGTGCAGCAGAGGGGGCTCACAATAACACATGAGGATGGAAAGAGGGAGTTCTTTGAGGCAGAGACCCTCACTGGAGAGAAATCGGAGTGGGGAGTCTCGCATTCCCTTTTGATAAATGAGTTCTACAGATCCATTTTGGAGGATAAGCCATTTATCGCTGATGCAAAGACTGCGCTCAGAACGACAGATATAGTAAATGCAATACACAATTCCAATGGAAGATTTATAAAGGTGAGGGGCTATGAGAAAGTTTGACTATAAGAATATCGAAGATCTAAAGAGGGACATTGAGAGGATGAATCTCAATATCGGGCTCTCTGAGGATATATCAAATCTATCTGATAAGCTGAAGATCGGAGAGAGGATAGCCGAGAATAGAATCGCGATTCTCCCTATGGAGGGATGCGATAGCGAGAGCGATGGAAGTCCCTCTTTCTTTACCTACAGAAGGTACCTGAGATTCTTCTTGGGTGGTGCTGCGCTTATCTGGTGGGAGGCAAATGCCGTTGTAAGAGAGGGCAGGGCAAATCCTCGCCAAATGATGATCACAGATGACAACAAGGGTATCTTCAAGGCAGAGCTAAGGGATCTAAAGAGGCTATCTGAGGAGAAAAATGGATATTCTCCACTGTCAATACTGCAGCTTACGCACTCTGGAAGGTATTCAAACCCCGAGGGCAAGAGAGCTCCGATGGTCCTGGTTCGAGACCCTATTCTAGATAGAATCTCTGGCGTTGAGAGTGACTCTCAGGTAGTTACAGACGAGTACCTTGAAAGCTTGGTGCCCCACTATGTGCATAGTGCAGAGCTTGCAAAAGAGGCAGGCTTTGATGGCGTTGATGTGAAGGCATGCCATAGATACCTTTTCTCTGAGATGCTCTCTTCTCAAACAAGAGGGGGAAAATATGGCGGCTCGTTTGAGAATAGGATATCCCTCATTCTCAGAGTCATCGAAGAGATCAGAAAGAGAGTGGGAGATGATTTTATAATTG
>CANRIJ010000167.1 GCA_947630635.1 uncultured Spirochaetaceae bacterium
TGGGCGCCTCCATTGGTATAGACAGGCTTCTCGCTGCCCTCTTAGAGCTGAGAAAGAGCGACTATGCCACTTCGAGAGTAAAACTAGTCCTCTTCTACAAAAAAGAAGAGTCAGAGAAGGCGCTCACGAGCGCAAGAAAGCTCAGAAGGGACTACTTTATCAACACAGATATTTACCTACTCAACGATAAAAAGCAGAAAAAGGCCTACGATTATGCAGAGAAAAAGGGCATTTTATACTCGCTTTCGTTTGAAGAGGATGGCTATGTTTTGAAAAATCTCAAGAGCAGAAATATCTTTAAGAGTGAGGAGCTGAAAGAGATAGCCAATGCCATTGAGAACAACTGATTTTCTCTCATTGCCTGTATATAGGCATAGAGCGCTTATTGTAGATGCCCTTGAGAAAAACCAAGTCATTGTAGTAGAGAGTCCGACTGGGTCGGGAAAGACGACCCAGATACCGCTTATCCTAAGAGAGGCCGGCTATGACAAATACGGCATCATAGGCATAACGCAGCCAAGAAGAATCGCAACACTCTCTATCTGCGAGTTCATTAAAGAGCAGATTCATGATGAGGGATCCTATGCAGCCTACACCATGCGCTTTAATGATACCTCTACCGACCAGACAAGAATAAAGATAATGACCGATGGCATCCTTCTTCAGGAGGCAAAGGATGACAGACTCCTATCAAAATACTCTGTAATGATGATAGATGAGGCCCATGAGAGATCTCTGAATATCGACTTCATTCTGGGTCTCTTGAAAGAGATAATCACTCTCAGAAAAGACCTCAAGATCATAATATCATCAGCGACAATCAATACATCTGTCTTCTCACGCTTCTTCGACAATGCCCCGATAATATCAATTGACGGCAATCCATTTCCCGTTGAGGTAAGGTACAGAGCTCCCAAAATAGACAAGAACTCTCCCCTTCTTCCAGAGGAGCAGTACTACCAGGAGATTGTTCGCCTAGTTGAGAGTGCACATAAAGACCCAAATGGAGGCGATGTTCTAATCTTCCTTCCAGGCGAGGGTGAGATAAAGGATACTTTAAATGCGCTCTACACCTCGCCAATAAAAAAAGAGCTTCAGATATACCCACTCTTCGGAAGACTCTCAAAGGAAGAGCAGGAAGAGGTCTTCACTCCCACTGAGAGCGGCAAGACAAAGGTAGTAGTCGCCACCAATATAGCCGAGACATCGCTCACAATTGATGGAATAAGAACTGTTATCGACAGCGGCAACGCAAAGATAAACTTCTACAATCAGCACAACTTCACTTCCGCACTGATTCCTATGCCAATATCAAAGGCCTCTGCAGACCAAAGGAAGGGAAGAGCGGGAAGAACAGCTAGTGGAGTTTGCTACAGACTCTACTCCGAGCTCTCTTTTGACAGAAGACCAGAGTACAACGAAGAGGAGATACTCCACTCCGACCTTGCAGAGGTCGTTCTGAGAATGAGCGAGCTGGAAATCTACAACACAGACACATTCCCATTTATAACGCGCCCCAAGGAGGGAGCGCTGAAATCAGCTGAGGAGACTCTTATACTCATAGGAGCAATTGAGAAGAATCACCATTTGACCGAGATAGGAAAAATGATGATTAAATTCCCCCTACTGCCAAGACTCTCCAGGGTCATAGTGGAAGCGATTCTCAACTACCCAAGGTCCATTAGAGATGTAATTACAGCAGTTGCCTTTCTCTCCACCAAGAGCCCATTCGTTTTGCCTCCAGGAGAGGAGCTTAAGGCGCGAGATGCACATAGGGCCCTATCTGACAGGGAGGATGGAGACTTCATTACCTTCCTCACTCTCTACAAAAGATATACATCAATGGATAGCGCTGAGGAGAGGGCAGACTTCACAAAGAGCCACTACCTCGATTTTCAGACAATGGAAGAGATAGTGCATATCAAAGGGCAAATCGAGGATATAATCTCTAAAGACGGAATCCCTCTTTTGGAAGGCGCACCAAAGAAAGAGTACTTTTCTTGCCTGACATCCGGATTAAGACAGTATATCTGCAAGAAAATCGACAGAGTCACCTTCAGAACCGTAACAGCAGACAGAATCATGATCCATCCAGGCTCTGCATGGTTCAAAAGAGTTCCAACGTATATACTTGCCGGAGAGATCGTACAGACCTCAAAGCTCTTTGCCAGAACCGTTTCCCCGCTAAAAGAAGAATGGATAGCCGAAATAGATCCAAATATCCTCAAGGCGCTCTCAAAGAATAAGACAAAGAGAGCTGAGACTTCCAAAGTCGGACTCGATACCTATAAAACGACTCTCAAAGGCAATAAGGACACATTCCTTGTACCTCTTCAGGAGGCAGAGAGAGTCAAAAACAGAAGCAATACGAAAATATACCTCTCAATTGGGAAATATATATCAGCACAGCCTATTCCCACCTACATGATTGATAAGGAGCTCACCCTTGTCATGAGAGTCAAAAGACCTATTGAAAGGCGAGCAAAGGACTCCTTCAGACTCAACAAGAGCGCATACCCTATGCTCTTTGACTTCATAGATAAAGCCTTCACTCCGATTCTTATCGGACAAAATGAGTTTGGCTACCTTGAGATCAAGGAATCAAAGGGAAAGTTTACGCTCCTCTCAACCTCGAAGCTGACAACAGCCATAAATGAGA
>CANRIJ010000168.1 GCA_947630635.1 uncultured Spirochaetaceae bacterium
GTTCCGAATCCGGAGATTGATACCTGTGCCTGATATGACTCTCCTGTGGATGATGTGAATCCGAGCACGACTGCGTTGTATGTTCCGCTCTTGATTCCGTAGACTATGGCGACTGGTCCCTTGGATCCATTTGCCTCATAGCTCGGATTGAACTCCACGCTTGCTGTTGCCGGCCCGTCGCTGTCGTCGATTGTCGGCAGCGCCTCTGCATTCCACGATCCAGAGGACGGATAGAAGTTATAGCTTGACGGGACGGCGATTATGGCCTTCACGCCGGATCCGCCCGACGGCGTTGAGCCCCTGTCATCGCATGAGGCGAACAAAAGCGCCATTCTTTTCAATTAGATTTATTTGGTTGTGTGTGATTATCTCGAAACTTTGAAATATTTGACATTAAAAATTAACTAAAATATATTTAAAAAGTGAGAAAATATCTCATTTTTAAATATAAGGATGTTGTCAAATGCTATTGGAATTTAGATTTGGAAACTATAAGTCTTTTAGAGATGAAACAATATTGGATATGAGAGCTACTAATGTTACAGAGAATATAGATTGGATTATGAGAGATGGGGAACTAAAAGTACTCCGCAAAGCCATTATCATGGGGGCTAATGCAAGTGGAAAGTCAAATGTGATTGAGGCATTTAGGTTTATGAAGATGCTTGTTTCTCCCAAAGTTGTTGCAGTAGAAAGTGAATCTGGCTTTAATAATATTCCCATTTTTCTCTTCGATGAGAAATATGTAAATTCGCCATCTATATTTGAAGTCACATATATTAATCAGGTTCTTGGGGATAAAAAGATATATCGTTATGGCTTTTCCATGGTTTCAGGAAGAGTAGAGGAGGAGTGGCTTTATGAGCAGGCGCCTGATTCCAAAAAAAGCAAGGTTCTCTTTATTCGGTCTAAAGATGAAAATAAGAGTAAATACAGCAGTCTTGGGAAGGAGGCTGAATCTACATTAAAGGATATCGACCCTCAGGGAAATACTCTCGTGTCGCTCTCAGGAAATATCAAGAGCGATACTGTTTTGAAGGGAGTCTGGAAGTGGTTTGAGAGCATAAGTTTTATCAATTATGGAAATCCTGAGGAGAATGTATTGATTGAGAGAACAATACCTAGAGAGCTTTATTTAGACAGTAGATATAGAGAGAAAGTCGTGAAGTTCCTCAGTTCTTTTGATCCTGCAATTAAGGCATTGGATGTCGAGGAGGATGATAGCGATCCACGAATACCACCAGAGAATCGATCATGCCAAATATTCAGTATTCATATGGGTGAAGATGGCAAAAAATATAGGATACCATTTAGATGGGAATCAGCAGGCACACAGAAGATGTTTGCACTCTATTTTGCCGCAGAAGAGGCCTTGAGGCGTGGAAGTCTTCTCATAATAGATGAGCTTGACTCAAAATTGCATCCTCTTCTTTGGAGAGGAGTGATGCTATCATTCTCAAATCCGAGCACTAATCTCAATGGAGCTCAGCTTATATGCACGATGCATGATCCATGGGTTCTTAATATGCAGATGGCTAGGCGTGATGAGATTTGGTTTACCGAGAAGAATTTTGATGAATCGTCTGTTTTATACTCACTTGTTCAATTCAGAACAAAGAGCGGCAAAAAGATAAGAAAAGACGAGGATTTTATGAAAAGTTATCTTATGGGCAAATATGGAGCAATTCCAGACCTCGCTAGATTTGATTTTGGGATGGATAATATTGAGGCAGAATAGGAATAAGGCTAAGGATTTGAGAAGGGGCTCAAGGTCCTTTCAACGGGTGCCTGAGCGTCCTATAAGGATATTGATTGTCACTGACGCAGAAAAAAGCGAAAGTTCTTATTTTGAAGGAATGAAGGAGACTCTATCTAAAAGAGCCAGTGAAAGTATTAGCATCAGAAAGGGCATTGAGGCAAAGCACCTGATCGATAAATGCATAGAACTCAGAAGAGAAAAGTACAATTTACATGAAATTTGGATAGTTATTGATAAAGATCAGCATGGAGACCAAATGCGAGAAGGGAAAGTAAGGATATAAACCTAGATGATTTGGTTAAGGACGCTAAGGCTAAGGACATTAGTGTAGCGTGGTCGAATCCTTGTTTTGAAATTTGGCTTCATGCCTACTTTGGCAAAATGCCCTATGCAATTAACTCAGTTTCATGTGTTAGCAATTTCAAATATGAATTTGAAAAAAATACAGGGCGCGAATATAAGAAAAACGACAGGAAGTTGTATAAAGCGCTAATTGATTACGGAGATGAATCTACTGCCATTGAAATATCTAAAAAGAAAATTAATTCAGTAAAATCTAAGCCGTCAGAATGTTGTTCTTCTTCAAGAGTGCATGAGCTTGTTGAGCAAATAATAAACCTAGGACTTTATTATAAGAGTTAGAATTTCTAGGAAATTCAAGATTTAACGCGACAATCAAAGTTGAACTATTTGGACTTTTTAGCATTTTTCTTATTGGTTTTTGGGATCATAGGCTATAGAGGATTACTAGTTTTCTGCAAAGAGGGTCCAATTTGTATATCTCCATCTCTCTCCTTCCATATGGCGCCCTCTGCCTATGCATAGAGGCGGAAGAGGGG
>CANRIJ010000169.1 GCA_947630635.1 uncultured Spirochaetaceae bacterium
GTCTATGTATGGGCGTTGGCCCATATTTTTTTAGCGCTTCATAGTGCTCTTTTGTGGGATAGCCTTTGTGCTTTGAAAAGCCATAGCCTGGATAGAGCCTATCATAGTCTTCCATAATCCTATCTCTATGGCATTTTGCGAGTATTGAGGCAGCCATGATCTCTGGAATTTTAGTATCTCCCTTTACAATGGCCTTTACGCTGATCTCCACGTTCGGCTCCTTATTTCCATCGACTAGGAGAATATCCGGCTTTATTTTCGCCGCTGCTATCCTATAGCTCTCCTTCATTGCAAGAAGAGAGGCCTGAAGAATATTGATTTGGTCGATTATCTCTGGGCTTACTGAGTAGATTCCATAGGAGAGGGCTCTCTCTTTGATAACATTCTCTGCCTCCTCTCTCTTTGCCTTTGAGAGTTTCTTGCTGTCGTTCAAAATAGATGTTGGAAAATCATCTGGAAGAATCACAGTTGCAGCTACAACTGGTCCTGCAAGAGGTCCTCGCCCAGCCTCATCTGAGCCAGCTACTATCAATTTCCTTACATCTTCCTTTCCAAAGAGATCCTCTTGCATATGCTTTTAAGACAATTCATTTTAATTTCTCTTTTCGGTATAATCAAAGAGTTTTGGAGATGCTGTGTTTTTAAAGTCACTGGAGCTTAATGGATTCAAGAGCTTTCCCGATAAGACGAGGATTGAGTTCTCGGAGGGAATTACCTCGCTATTGGGCCCCAATGGCTGCGGAAAATCAAATATAGTCGATTCGATAAAGTGGGTTCTCGGCGCTCAGAGCAAGAAGGCTCTCAGGGCATCCAGCATGGAAGATGTGATCTTCAAGGGAACAGATAGGAGAGAGGCGCTGAATATGGCAGAGGTCACTCTTCTTATAGACAACTCAGAGCACCATTTATCAACCGACATCACTGAGCTTACAATCAGAAGAAGGCTCTATCGCTCTGGTCAGAGCGAGTACTTCATAAATGGCGAGAAGTGCCTATTGAAGAATATAACCGACCTCTTTATGGATACTGGAGTCGGAAAGGCCTCCTATTCCATTATGGAGCAGGGGAAAATTGACCAGATACTCTCAAATAAGCCAGAGGATAGGCGCTATATCTTTGAAGAGGCAGCAGGAATTTCCCGCTTTAAGCATAAGATCCAGGAAGCTCAGAACAATATTGAGAGATCAAATGAGAATATAGAGAAGCTCGAGATTCTCCGCGATCAGGCAAAGAGAACCTATGATAGAACAAGAAGCCAGGCAGAGAGGGCGATAGAGTGGGAAAATCTCAGAGACGAGGCGTTCAGCGTCGATGTAGATTACCACCTTGCGCGTCTCTTGGTCTATAAGAAGACCGCAGAGTTCAGAGAGGGCGAGCTAAATGAGGCAAAGAAGGAGAGCGAGGAGATAAAAGAGCGCCTATCTCTCTTTCAGGATGATATCAAAGAGTCCGAGACACTTGTTAATCAGGAGAGGTCAAAGCTCTTTTCTATTCAGAGCGAGATATCAAGAAATGAGGGAAAGCTCGAAGGGCTTACCAACACCATCAGCGCCTTGGATGATAGGTATAGAGAGGCGCTAATTAACAAAGAGGAGAGGTCTCAGCGAATCGAGAGCATAAAAAGAGATATAGATAGTCTCTCCTTTGATATCGAAAGACTCGAAGAGTCTCTCTCTGAAAGCGAGGACATTCTAGATGAGAGAGAGTCTGAGATAGCATTTTCTGAGAATAAAGAGAGGGCTCTTGAAGAGGAGCGCGTATCCTCTATTGAGAATGCCACCAAGGCTGAGAATAGAGTCGATGAGATACAATGTGAGCTCAAAGCTCTCTCAGAAGAGCTCAAAATAGAGATTGAGGCTCTAATTGATGGCATTTCATCCTCCTCTGATCTATCTCTCTATGAGAAGGCAAAGGGCTCTTTTCAGGCCTCTATTAAGAGCCTTACTGATGAAATTGATAAAAATTCTGATTATATTCACATCAAAGAGCTCTCTGATGAGCTTATTAAGAGGGCAGAGGAGTTCTTCTCCTCTGTTCCCGATATCGTTAATAAGCTAGTATCCCCTGATGGCTTTATAAAGACCAAAGAGAGGATTGAAGAAATGGAGAGCAATCTGAGAAGAGAGAGCGAAGAGAAAAAGACTCTCTCTCAGGATCTCAGAGCGAGAGCTGAGAAGCTTGAGGAGGAGATACACTCTCAAGAGGCTCTTCTTTCCGAGCTAAAGGTCAAAAAAGTTCAGCTCGAGGCAAATATAAGTGCGCTAAAGGCCCAGGCAGAAAACCTTTCCAGTCAGAAAGATGCCAAGGAAAATGAGTATGAGTCTGAGATAGAGAGAAGTGAGAGCTATCAGAGAAGTATAGATGATCTTCAGGAGAAGATTCGCTTTAATGAGAATGAGAAAGAGAGACTCGAGGCACTTGATAGAGATTTAATCAAGAATAAGGAGAGCCTTGAGGAGAGAATACGAAATAAGAGCTCTCTATTGTCTGAGAAGGCTACTCAGAAGGAGAGTCTCTACAAAGCTTTGAATGA